>NZ_DGYQ01000024.1:0-72551 GCF_002396765.1 Exiguobacterium sp. UBA5002 | reverse complement strand
TGACAGGGAGCAGTTCACATATAGAGGGCAAGTTGTTTTCGCGCCATTCTTTTTTAAAGAAAGGACAGCTCATCCTCGTCCATCGTGAAACTGGAGATCGGATCGCACTGCCCGTTGATTGGTTTTACGATCAAGAGGCAAGTCAACGTCGGTTTGGTCTATATCGCTATACGTATCGCACACAGATTGATTGGTCCGCCTTACAAAATCGGAACGTCTTCTCCATGAAGGCATCTACGATAGCTTCATGAAACTGACCTACTACCATCGTCTGATCCCTCGCCTCGTCCGACTCGGAAGAGCTCGTTACATCACACGTCATCTCACAACGGAACTTACTGGGCGCAACGCGACACATACGATGCATGTCACACCTTATTTCACTGTCGGTCATCGGAACCTCTCGTTTGAATTAAGTGCGTTCACGAACGAAAATTATCGTTACCTTGAGCATATGATGACGTTTGCCCCTCTCTATCGTCTCTTTGCTGACCGAAAAACATGGTTGATCGGGGAAAGACCTTATAAAGCACAAGATAACGGGTATCACTTTTTCCGGTTCATGCGCGAGCAACATGCAGAACATCCTGCTTACTACGTGATTGATCCAAATTCACCTGAGTATGATAAGGTCGCGATTCTTGGAAATACCTTGCCTTTCCGTTCGAAAGAACATATTTATCATTCGTTCATGGCAAGTAAATTCGTTGGAACCCATCATGCCGACTATCTTTATCCCCTTCGCTCACCGCGATTCAAGCGAAAAATGAAAGCCGACCGGATCTTCATTCAACATGGAGTACTTGGCGCTAAAAATATGGAGAATCAGTACGGCAAATTCGCATTATCGTTCGATACCGATCTCTTTTTAGTGAGTTCTGAACGGGAACGTCGATTGGTCATACAGGATATGGGCTATCGTCAAGACGAGATTCGAATTACGGGGCTCTCACGCTTCGACGCCCTCTTGAACGGTGACACGCCCGTCAAACGGCAAATCTTGATCATTCCGACGTGGCGTTCGTGGTTGCAAACACCTATTCAGTTCTTGGAATCGGACTATTTCGCACAGTACTCCGCTCTTTTAGAACACCCGCGCCTCCATGAACTCGCACACGACCATGATTTGGAGATTCTGTTCTGTCTACATCCGAATATGCAACAGTACGCGAGCCATTTCGAGCGTTTCCCAGTGACCGTCATCTATCAAGGCGAACGGGATGTCCAAAGTTTGTTGAAGGAGAGTCTCTTACTCATTACAGACTACTCGAGCGTCGCCTTTGATTTTAGTTTCTTAGGACGACCGGTTCACTATTTCCAATTCGATGCTCGCAGATTCATCGGTCCGGTCGGTTCGCACCTTGATTTAGCGAAAGAGTTACCCGGTCCCATCTCGACTACAGTCGATGATTTAATCGCTGACCTCGAAGCGACGGCCTCACGTGATTTTGCGATGCTTCCGTCTTACAAGGAGCGGGCTGCGGTCTTCTTGAAACCAACAGAACAGTCTTATTCCGAAGATATCTACCAAACGATTCTTGATTACAAACAGCAGCGCCATGTTTGGGAAACGATACAAACAAAAGAAGCATCACTCGTGTTATTCCGACTTTTCCGTCGGAGTCGCTTCTATTTCCCAATCATGAAAATCAGCTATCGCTTGATGAAAAAATTACCGGTACAAGAAAATAAAATCGTGTTCGAGAGCGGGCTCGGTAAACAGTACGGTGATAGTCCCCGTTATATCTATGAAGAATTGCGTCGCCTCGGCAGCACCCATCAAGTCATCTGGGTGCACAATAAACGACTCTATCTCGGGGATGATCATGTTAACGTCATCAAACGTCTGTCACCTCGCTACTTTTATCATTTAGCGACGGCCAAGTATTGGGTGAACAATCAAAACTTCCCTCATTACATGACCCGACGTAAAGAAACGACCTATATTCAAACATGGCACGGCACACCACTGAAAAAGATGTTATTCGATTTAGAGGAAATTCATGGTCGAGACGCCGGGTATGTCGACCGCGTCACTCGCTCGATCCAACAATGGAGTGTGCTTCTTTCGCCGAGTAGTTATGCGACAGCGATCTTTAAAAGTGCTTTCCAGTATGAAGGAACGATCCTTGAATCCGGCTATCCACGTAATGACTTATTCTTTGCAGATACTACGAAAAAAGTCGACGACTTGCGTGCACAATTGAATATTTCTCCGGATAAGAAGGTCATTTTATATGCTCCTACGTTCCGGGATCATCATGCATTAGGAAACGGAAAATTTTTCTTTGATTACCCGTTCGAATTCAGTCGTGTCGCTGAAGCATTAGGGGATGATTATGTATTCCTCATTCGGACCCATGTACTCGTAACGAAAAAACCGAAAATTCCAAGTGAGTATCAAGAACACTTCCTCGATGTCACCAACTATCCCGACATTCAAGAGCTGTATCTATTAACTGATTTATTGATCACTGACTATTCATCCGTCTTTTTCGATTTCGCCAATCTGAATCGTCCGGTCCTGTTTTATGCTTATGACCTAGAGCTCTATCGCGATACGTTGCGCGGTTTCTACTTAGACTACCAAAAGGACTTACCTGGTCCGATCATCGAAGAAGAGCTGTCCTTTTACGAGGCACTGGCGACGATTCCATCTTGGGCGAAGGATTATCAAGTAAAGCTCGATCATTTTCGGGAAACGTTCTGTGCGAGAGAGGATGGGCTTGCCGCTAATCGCGTAGTACGCACCTACTTCTTAGATGATGCTCCACTCGAAGCGTCCGAGACAGCGGAAGGAATCTTCGTAACGGATCCGTTGAAAAGTACGTAAATGAAACAGTAAAGAACTCATCCATTATCAAGCTGGATGAGTTCTTTTTCATGCTTTGATTACGTTTTCAATTAATGATAAGATGGAAATGATTTCAATAAATAAGATACCGACAAGAAATTGAATTTCATACACTTAGGAGGACTTGTCTTATGGAACGTTGTTCACTTTGCGGAACACCTCTAGGCTACGAGGATGACGCGTGCTCCTATTGCCAGCATCCCGTCATCGCACGGAAGCGTCCTGAAACGGAACCGACTTCATCTGCATTTCGTCCTGTTCTACTATGCATAATCATTCTTTTCGTCTTAATGACTTCGAGTTTATTTTGGTACATGACGAAAGATGCCTCTTCTTCAGAGGTCGTACCTTCCAAAGTCCAGACATGGAGTCTCTCGGAATGGTCAGATGAACAGGTTGCCTATAATCAAACCTATTCGAAAAATAAACCGCCTACATCGTATGATGTATTACGTTTCGTCCGTCAGTATACAGGAACCGTCCCTGAACTCATCACCTTTTCAACACGTTATGATTCGATCGAGACATTCTCTTCGATTCAATATATGTCTTCTCGCGCATTCAAATCTGAACTTCAGGCACTGACCGCTCTACGCCAAAAAGCAACTTCTGCTGCACCACCCCGCATTCACACAGTTGAATTCCAGGATTTTTCATCCGATGGCTCCATCTATGAACTTCGTACGCTAGAAACGTATCAAATGACACAAGGAAACGAGCCGTCATTTGTCACCTATCGCGTGCAGTATCGTATTCAACTGCATACGGATCATCTTCAAATCACGCACACTACACGAACTGAGGTGAAAACATGAGATATACATGGATGCTTCTTTTCTGTTTGATTTTATCAGGTTGTAAAGAGACGCCCTCTAACGTTCAAAGGGAAATGGAGAACGATGCCTACACTCAAGTCGTCGAGCGTGCGACAACTGAGCAGGATAGTCAAGCGGCTCAAACGATGGTGAAGCTGGAGCAACAGTTCGCTAGCTATCATTTCAAAGAAGTAATCCGAACTGCCCGTACGATTGAACAGTCTGATTTAGCGCCGGATCACCCGATTCGTGAACGGGCTCAGTTGATTGAACAAACCGCTCAAGAGAAAATCAAGCAAGTCCGGCAGTTTGAAGGAACGTATGAAGTGGAGCGAAGTACTTTCGAAAATGAACCGTTTGAAGGGAGCGGTCGTATCCACGTTTCGTTTGATTCACGAAATACCTTTGTCGCATCCCTTCAATTCGATCACTTCGGAACAGCTGGATCTTTTCGAAACGATACAGAGGTCATTCGATTCGAGCCTGACCTTTCAGCTCGCCTTTTCTTTTCAGAAGGAAGTGTGACCTATCGATTCGTTCGTTCCTCGCTTCGTCTGACCTTCGAAGGACCAGGCGGAAAAAAGACGTATCAGCTTTATGAGGTGACGTGATGGTAGAAGACCCATTCCTCGATTCCATCCATAGAAAAGCCGTACTCTTCTTGATTCCAGAGTACGGCTTTCGTTTATCTCATCACATGTTGATAGATGTGATGACAGAGTTCATGAGTTTCTAAACTATCTGAAGCCGTGACGGACGCAGACGGCTCACCCGCTATCGTTTTCAAGAATGCATCAATCAAGGCAATGAATCCTCTTCGACTCAATGTCGATTCCCAGTTATCTAGCGGATAGACAAGCGTTCCTTCACTCGTTTGTCGTTCGTGCATCGTCACGTCTGTAGCGATCCGCTTTTCATACGGTCCCATCACTTCTACCCGCTCTTCCGTGACACCATTGTTCCGGTTCATCACTCCGATGGCAGTAATTCCATTTGATTCGAATTGGATCGTAACGTGATGCAACCCACTCGTATCCTGCTTACTCCGGATATGCAGGTTTTCGATTTTTCCACGTCCCGTCAAATAGCGCAGCGTATCCGCAACATGGATGAAATCATCAAACAAAAAAGGTTGCGCGCCCTCAACAGAAGGCGTTCGATTTTTTTGCATGATGATCATATTCGGGGATTCAACTTCTAACAGGCGACGATGTGCGGACGCGAATCGTCGATTGAATCCTGTAATGAACGGGACCTTCTTTTCCTCTGCCAATTGAACCAGCTCCCGAATTTCCTCGATGTTCATCGAAATCGGCTTATCGACGAATACAGGAACCCCTGCTTCGAGTGCTTGCTTCGCTTGTGTTGCATGCGCTTTTGTTGCGGAATGAATCATGACAGCATCCATTCCCTCTGACAATGCCGCTTCTAAAGTCGGAAACGTACCTGAAAAACGATACATCAATTGCCATTTTTTCGCTTTTTCCTCTTCGCGCGAAATCAAATGAATGTCCACGTCTTCTCTTGCGGCATATACAGGTAAGTATGCTTTTTGTGCGATATCTCCGATACCTACTACGGCTAATTTCATCTACTATCTCCTCCATTCATCTGCTCCATTATTCCCTTTTCATCACTATTATATTCGAATGCATCAATTTTTTTGAAAACAAGTGAATTTCCTTTTTTTGTTTTATGATGAATCTATATTTTCAAAAAGGAGGGAATGATTTTTTATGAAGCCATTTTTTCGAATGAGTCTGATACTCCTGATCCTGTTTACACTTTTCCTACCAGCTTTACCGGCGCAAGCTGCCAGTTATCAAGTCGTCGTCACATCCAAATCCGGAGGAAATATTCGTTCTAAACCAAGTACGAGTTCCTCTGCAACTATCGTTCGCCTCGCTGCGTATCAATCGAAATTCACAGCAGTATCGTATTCGAACGGTTGGTACAAAATCAAAGATGGCGGCACCTACCGTTATCTGTCCAATCAAGTCGCAAAAAAAGTGACCGGTCCGAGTACATATGCTCTCGTCGTCACCTCTAAGTCTGGCGCGAACATTCGCTCCAAACCAAGCACGTCCTCTAGTAAGACGATCGTTCGGCGTGCTGCTTACAAGAGTGTGCTACAAGCAGTCTCCTATTCCAAAGGATGGTATAAGATTAAAGACGGAGGAAAGACACGCTACGTTTCCAATCAAGTCGTCCGAAAGAAAACAGCAGCTAGTAAATACCCGGTTGCCTCTTTACGCTATTTTCAACTCGGTTCTACTTCCTATATTACGACGAAACAAAGTAATGTCCGACGGTATCCGGCAAGTACGACCAAGTTGTTGACTGCCATCGTCGGATACGAAGTAGCCGCTCGAAACGGTACACTGGATCAACCTTTTACGCTCACGTATTCCATGATTTCAGTACCGTATGGTAGCAGTGTGGCGAGTTTACGCTCGGGAGATCGTGTCACGATGCGCCAACTCTTGAATGGCATGTTGATTCGCTCGGGTAATGATGCCGCTAAAGCGATTGCCGTTCGGACCGCGGGTTCTGAATCAAAGTTCGTTTCGTTAATGAATAGTCGTGCTCAAGCACTCGGCATGACAGCAAGTCATTTTTCTAATCCACATGGTTTTCATGAATGGAATCACTATACGACAGCTGCCGATATGCAAAAACTCGCGAACACATACGCGAATTATAGCTACCTGATTACAGTAAGCGGTCGAAAATCATATAAAGCAAGCATCAAAGGACCTTACGCTCGGACGTTAAAGTGGTATCACACGGATAAAACCTTACCTAAGGAACCTCGTATTTATGCGAGTAAAACGGGATATACTCCTGAAGCGAACAATACGCGCGTCTTTTTCCTTAAAAAGGGGAATGTCCGTTATGGATTGGTCACACTCAAAGGTACTCCCACTCAAACGGAAACGACACTCCGCTCTGTCTTGAAACAATAATTGCTCAATCAACAACCTGATTCCCTTTCCGGGAGTCAGGTTATTTTTCATTTTGTCTCTAAAATTATGCTTGCGCTGAAAACGAATTCATCTTAGAGTTAAGTTTAGAATCAGACGTCTGACGTCTTAATGAAGGAGAGTTTTACGTGGGAAATGTCAGTTTGTTATTTGGGGGCGTCGCGCTCTTTTTAAATAGTTTGACCTTGTTCGGAAAAGTCGATCTCCGTAGCGCGGGTGTCTTCAGTCTCATCACCGGTTTATTGCAGACGTTCATCGCAACCTATCTCGTCATCGGTGCCGCTGGCGATCCAGCGTTGACGTTCGGATACGCGAGCATCTATCTGTTTGCCTTTACGTACGTTTACGTCGGGATCACGTTCTTGTTTAATCTCGACGGGAGCGGGGTCGGTTGGTTTTCCTTGTTCGTTGCGATTGCCGCCTTGTTTTATGCGTTCGTCAGTTTCACGACGAATGACATCATCGGTGGTGTGACGTGGTTGTTCTGGGCGTTGCTCTGGAGCCTGTTCTTTCTCGGAATGGGAATGAATCGCCCGATTGATGCAATCACTGCCCGTGTCGCCCTCGTCTTGAGCTGGTTGACATTAATCGTACCGGCACTGATCGGGCTTCGATTCGGCTACTTCAGTTCAGCGTATCAATGGTTATGGAGCGGTGCTGCCCTTCTGACTACCGTCTATTTCCTCTATACGATGATGAAATTCTCGATGCTTCGGACGATCCGGTCGTCGTGATACGCTCATCGATTCATCAAAAAAATATGTCCATTTTCGGTTATGAATCGGAGATGGACATCTTTTTTTGTTTTATTTGTAGTATACGTCAAACGAAAAGCAAAATAATTTGTTCGCTCGACATCGCTTCCTAGGGAAAAACAAGCAAGAGCGACCCTGCAGCGAAGCGAAGCGGCACGATGCTTGTCCCAGGAAAACGATGCGAGACGAACAAAGCATACGCTCGTTCTTGCCTCATGTCATTCCAATGCTTCCTTTAGTTGAGCTTGAACTTCTTTCAACGACTTATCCGTCGGATGCCAGTAGTAGATTCCGTCCGATTCGATTCCCCCTTTCCCGTCGAGTGATAAGGTCTCGACATTTCGTAAGGCATCCCGGTAATCCGTCGCGACGGTCCGGGCAACGGAAAATGGTACGTTCGTCTTGACGTTTTTCCCGAGTGCGTCGAGGACAGCATTGAAGCGACGAATCGAGAAGTCCTCCGTCATCTTATCGGTGACCGCCTGAACGACTTGCCGTTGACGGATCTGTCGTCCAAAGTCACCGCGTGGATCATCATAGCGCATCCGCGCATAGGCAAGTGCTTCTTTCCCGTTCAGCGACAGTTCCCCTTTTGGAAATTGCATCTCATAATATGAGAAATTGATATCGTTCTCGACGGTGACACCATCGACGGCATTAACGAGATCCGTGAACCCTTCTAAATTGATTTCTGCGAAATAGTCGAGTCGGATATCCAGCAGATGACTAACCGTGTCGAGTGCCATCTGTGGACCACCGAAGGCATACGCATGATTGATCTTATCGTTCGATCCATTGCCGATGATTTCTGTTTTCAAATCACGCGGGATACTGATCATTTGGCTCTTATTCGTCTTCGGATCAATCGTTACGACGATGATCGTATCACTGCGTCCTGTCTCATTTTTTCGTTGATCGACGCCGAGTAATAAAAAGGAGAGCCCTTTTTTCTGTTCGACGGCTTTCTCTGTCTCGACGCTCGCCTTGACTGGCACTTGGACTTGAACTTCTTTCATCGTCTGGCTCGCTTTATGGTACACATACCCGCCTGAACCGAAGAGAAGGAGCAGGCATATCCCCGTCAGTGTCAACACGATCCATTTCCACTTCTTCATCATCCATTCCCCTTTTCTTCGATCTGAATTCAGGACGGTCTCTGCGCTTCAAGTACGAGCAACGCATTGCGCCAGCTACCGAACAAAGCGGTGATGACGCCGATGCTTGGCGCATCACGTCCGATGCTGAACCGTTGGTAACTTGCGATCGTCAGATGTTCCGTTTCTTTTGCAGCTGCGGCGAGCACGTCGAGTACCTCCTCTTCCCGCCAGCGTTTTCGCGGAAATTCGATGCCGATGATTTCAAGGGCGTTTGACCAAGAGCCGTACCGGCGAGCAATCGTTGCGACGGTCGGACGATTTTGACCAGCCGCCCACTTCGTGTAGGTCTGGCTCGTCAAGACCGGCAAGGCACCTTGCGCTTCAAGTAATGACTCGATGATCCGTTGTTCCATTTCCTGGATGCGTTCCTTTAAGATATCCGCTTCTGACAATGCCTGCTGCCACGAGTTGAATTGATGGACGATATCCGTCAGGCTAGGTGCTTGCTTTTGTTGCGCCCATTCGCGGTACGTCGCGCTCGTGAAAGGATCGAGTTCCTCCCGTGCCTGACGCAAGGCGTCAATGATTTCCGATTTCGTGAACGTCAAGCGGGCTTGTCCGATGCCAGCTCGTTCCAAGGCGATCTGCCACGACCCAAACAGCATCAGGATTTCCGCGACGCTTGGATGAGTGGTGTTCAATTGCCAGCGGAAATAGGTATTGGCCGTCAATTCATTCTTCCCGTTCGCAGCGAGACGGAGTGCGTGAATCGCTTCCTCCATATCGCGCATGACGATGTCCCCTTCCCATATATTCATGACTGGACGTTCCGGCGTACGTTCGTCTGTAAGGTATGACGAACGTTTCGGATGACGACGGCTTGTTCGGTGAACGTCATTTGTGAAGCAGACGGAAGGCAGATACCGTCTTCAAACAATCGACGGCTGACGTCAACCCCTTCTGCTGTGACGAATGGTACGTCGCGATAGACGGGTTGTAAGTGCATCGGTTTCCAGACCGGGCGAGACTCGGCATTCGCTTGTTGCAGTGTCTGAATCATCGCATCGCGTTGCGCTTGACCACCCGGTAAAAGAAAGGCACTGAGCCAGCGGTTGGCGAACGTTCCAGGCTGCTCGACTTGCGACGTGACGCCGTCCGGGGCAAAGGCACGGTCGTAGCGATCAAAAATTTTCCGCCGTGCATCGACGCGTTGATCGAGAACCTCAAGCTGTCCCCGTCCGATCCCAGCAGCGACGTTGCTCATCCGGTAGTTGTAGCCGACTTCCGTATGCTCGTAATGGAGGACCGGTTGTCTCGCCTGTGTCCCGAGATAGAAGGCACGTTCGATCAAGACTGGATCATTTGCGACGAGCATTCCACCACCTGACGTCGTGATGATCTTGTTGCCGTTGAAGGAGTAGATTCCGAACGTCCCGAATGTCCCCGTCATCCGCCCGTTGACGCGTGTTCCAAGTGACTCTGCCGCGTCTTCGATCAACGGAACATCGTACTCTTCACAGAGCGCAGCGATCTCCTCGATTTGTGCCGCGACTCCGTATAGATGAACGACGATGACGGCTTTCGGAAGTTTTCCTCGCGTTGCCGCCTGGATCAACGCGCGTCGGAGTGCGACGGGTGACATGTTCCATGTCTCCTCTTCCGAATCGATCAGGACAGGACGAGCACCGACGTAACGAATCGGATTCGTCGAAGCGATGAACGTCAAGGACTGACAGAAGACGTCATCCCCCGTCGTGACACCAAGCGTCGCGAGTGCCAAGTGAATGGCTGCCGTACCACTGCTCGTCGCAAGCATTGCGCGAGCTCCCGTGCAGGCTTGCATCTCTCGTTCGAAGGCGTCGACGTTCGGTCCAAGCGGTGCGACCCAGTTCGTCTCGAGTGCTTCCGTGACGTAACGTGCTTCTTGACCACTTAAGTGCGGGATGGAGAGCGGGATGTGTTTCATGATGTTTCCTCCCTTCGAGGTGACAGCTGACGGAGCGGCGTCCGGTAGATCGGGAACCACTGTCCTGTCTCGATTTCCGGATGTTGTTGTTTGATATGTCGCGCGAGCCGGTCATAAATCGTCGGATCAAGAATCGATGTCCCGAGTCCAAAAAATGTTCGATTCGCTTCACCAAAGGATCGTTTGTAGGCGAGTAAGCTATCTGCATCGAATCGTGTCGTTCCGCCACCGAGATGTAACGCTTGAAGACCAGCTTGTTTTGCCCAGCGAATCATCTCCGCGAATAATAGATGATTCGGGCGAAGCGACAAGTAGGCAGGATCTGAAGCACCGAGATGATAATGTGCGAACTGGCGACCCGTCAGGACGATGCACCCAGCGATGATCCGCCCCGCTTGTTCGGCAAGCAACAGGACATTTTTGATCCGTCCTTCAGCGAAGTGATCGAAGTAGGTCTGATCAAAGTAATACCGCGCATCGGCTTGATGTTTATCCATCGTCATCTGATAGAGACGGGCGAAGTCGCAGTACTCTTCCGGACGTCCGAGGCGAATCGTGACGCCTTCGCGGCGTGCTTTCCGGATGTTACGTCGCGTCATTTGCGAGAATCCACCTTCGATTGTCTCGAACGGATCCGTCAGCTCAAGTGTCACCGTCGGCTGCAAGATATCCGTTTGATGGCACCAGTGTTGACCGAGTTCCTGATTGTGTAGCAAAGGGTGGAAACGAACCGTCTCGGTGACGATTCCGGTTTCACGACAGTACTGTTCGAATCGCGCGCGGGCTTCGCGAATCTGATCAAGTGACCAGATACCCATGAAATAAGGACCACCATAGCCGTACGGCGTCGTGATGTCCTCAAAGCGTGTGCCTGGAATCGGTCGCCGCAAGTACGGATAGATCAACGTCCCAAACTCCGTCGGATAATAAAATAATTCAGGAATCTCATCGGGCCCCTTCGCAAGTTCGAAGTAAGCATGTTCGTAATAACAATCGAGTTGATAGGTCGCGACGAGTGCGTCCCATTCGCGTGGATCCCGAATCAACCGTTCATCGCTTAGCGACATCATGGGGAACACCTCCGTCGAGACCCTTGAACTCACCCATGCCGGTCTGGTGAGCCGTCGAGTTCCCTTCTGACGAGATGACCATTTTGAACGTCTTGAATAGGATGTAGAGATCCAGTCGGAATGTATGATTGGCTGCATACCATTGATCTTGCTCGAGGCGTTGCTGCCACGTCGTTGCGTTGCGACCGTGAATCTGTGCCCAGCCTGTCAGACCAGGTAAGACATCGTGTCGTGCCATCTGCTCCTTCGTATAATGGTTCAGATAGCTGACGAGTAACGGACGCGGTCCGACGAAACTCATCTGTCCGCGGAGGATGTTTAAGAACTGCGGGATCTCATCAAGGCTTAAGCGACGAATCCACTCGAGCGATGCCGGAATCCGGTCCGCATCCGGAAGGAGTTTCCCTTCGGCATCCGTTTCATTCGTCATTGTGCGGAACTTATAGATCTTGAACAATTCTCCCTTATAACCAGGGCGGACTTGATTGAAGAAGATCGGTCGTCCAAGCTTCGTGTAGATGACTAAGGCGACGACGGCGTAGACAGGAATCAAGATGAGGATGGCGATCAGACTAACCGTGAAGTCGAATGTGCGTTTCATGATGACGTCCTCCTTTTACATAGCTGAAAAGAGATCAAGTTGTCGTTTGATGACGTCGGCTTCGTTGAAATGTTTCATGGCACGGTCAAATCCATTCCGTCCCATCTCGTTGGCACGGTCAGGATGTTCGACGAGTGTATTCATCCGTTTGGCGAGCTTCGCGATGTCGTGGACTTCAACGAGATACCCCGTTTTCCCCTCGACGACCTCTTCGCGGCAGCCGCGGATGTTTGTTGCAATGACGGGCTTTGCGCTCGCCATCGCTTCGATGATCGAACGTGGGACGCCTTCGCGATGCGATGGTAAGACGAAGGCATCGACTTGTTGAAACAAGCTCGGTACGTCTTCGACGAACCCAAGGTAATCGACATTCGGAATCTCGCGAATCCGTCGTAAGAATAAGTGTTTCGTCGTCTGATCCCGCTCGCTTGCCATCATCTCACCAGCGATGACGAGACGGGCTTCCGGGTGGCGATAGACGACGTCCTCGAACGCATCGAGCAGTTCGAGAATCCCCTTTTCTTCGACGATCCGACCGATGAAGAGGAACGTAAACGGCGCTCCGGCTTCACGTGGTCGTGGGTAGAAGCGGGTCAAGTCAATCCCATTTCCAAGGTGCATCAGGCGGGTATTCGCCTTAAAGCGTTTGCGCTGAGCGAGTTGATAATCTTCTTCGCTCTGGAGGAGAAGGTAATCGGTCGCGAAACGAGCTAGCCACTTTTCAACGGAATACGTCAGCTGGTACGTCACCCGCCCCATCTTCTCGTGGAAGTAAAAGCCGTGTGCCGTGTAGACGATATGCTTCGTTCCGGCCCGTTTTGCGGCGACGCGTCCGAGGGCGGCAGCGACTGGTGTGTGGACATGGACGGCGTCGTAGCCGTCCTCCTTCAAGATTCGTGTGATTTCTTGGATCGTCCGCCAGTTACTTGTCCAGTCGATCCGGCGCTCGATCGGGATGTCGTGCATCCGGAATCCCTTTGCAGCGAGTTTCACCGAGGCACCGGTGTCGGCACAAGCAATGCCGACGTCGTGCCCGGCGTTTTGTAAAGCGAGTAAGAGCGGCTGTAACATCGTCTCTGCCGTCGTATCAAGGGCACAGACCTGAAGAATTTTTAAAGGCGCCATACGTGGACCCCCTCTGGCTGTTCTGACCGTGGCAACATGCCTTTGATGTCGACGACGATTCCGCGTCCGACCTTCAGTAAGTGTTGCGCTAGATTCCAACCGCCTTCGACGTATTCTTCGTGTGAGACGGCGAAGATGACGACGTCGGCTGGTTTGAGTTCGCTCATCTCGAGCAAGTCGATGCCGTACTCGCGTTTCGCCTCACTCTTTTCGACGAGTCGATCCGTCACTTGGACGTCAATGCCGAACTCTTCGATTTCGCGGACGAGGTTCGCGACTTTCGAGTTCCGGATATCGCTGACGTTCTCCTTGAATGATAAGCCGAGGATCGTGACACGAGCACCGAGGACCGGCATGTTCTGTTTAATCAGGTTCTTGACGAGCGCTGTTGCGATGAAGCGTCCCATCGTATCGTTGATCCGGCGTCCGGCGAGGATGACTTCCGGGTGATAGCCGAGCGACTCGGCTTTCATCGTTAGATAGAATGGATCGACGCCGATACAGTGACCACCGACGAGACCCGGGCGGAACGGAAGGAAGTTCCATTTCGTACCGGCTGCTTCGAGGACTTCGAGCGTATCAATGTCCATCCGGTCGAAAATGATTGCCAGTTCGTTCATCAAGGCGATGTTGAGGTCGCGCTGTGTGTTTTCGATGATTTTTGCGGCTTCTGCAACCTTGATCGACGAAGCCCGGTGGACACCGGCTTCGACGACCGCTTCGTAAACTTCCGCGACGATATCGAGTGTCTGTTCATCCTGAGCCGAGACGATTTTTTTGATCGTCTTGAACGTGTGCTCGTGGTCACCCGGATTGATCCGCTCCGGTGAGTAGCCGACGAAGAAGTCGACACCGGCGCGTAAGCCCGATGTTTCTTCAAGGACCGGGATACAATCTTCTTCCGTCGCTCCTGGGTAGACCGTCGACTCATAGACAACGATATCGCCTTTATTGAGCTGGCGACCAACGAGGTGTGAGGCCCGTAAGAGTGGCGTTAAATCCGGTTGATTCTGCGCATTGATTGGTGTCGGAACGGCGATGATGATGAAGTCACTCGCTTGCAGTGCTGATGGATCCGAGACGTAGTCGACGGTTGCGTTCTTCAACGTGAACGGACTCAGTTCGAGTGTCGCGTCGATCCCTTCTTGCAGTTCTTGAACGCGTTGTTCCTTGATGTCAAAGCCGACAACGGCTGTTTTTTCGCCGAAGGCGACAGCGACGGGAAGACCGACGTATCCGAGTCCAACGACGGCAATCGAACGGTTGGCAATGGGAAGTGAACCAGTTTGGGCTGCTGTCGTATCTACGATGTGTTTGACTGCCTTGTTCATGGTGGGTTCCTCCTATTTCATCGACTGTTTGACGATCAACGTTTTTCCGTTCGGCTCTTGTTTGACTTGTTCGACTGGTTCAAGAACGATTTTTATCTCGGATCCGAGTAACTTGCGCATCTCGTTTAAAAGGATCTGTTCGTGTTTCGGATGGAAACGTTTTGCATCTGGAATATACCGAAGTGTCACGTGATTCAACGCGTGCTGCTCGACTTGGAGTCGTAAGACCGAATTCGGTAGTTCACGGGCAATCGTCGTGATATCCCCTTCGAACACCTTGCCCCGCTTTTCGCTGACGATATAACTCGTTCCCCGTCCATCGATCGAAGCGATGACCGGTCCGTTTAGTCCACAGCTACATGTCTCGTCACTGAGCGTCATCCGGTCACCGATCCGGTAACGAATCAGCGGTGTCCCGCGTGTCGTAAAACACGTGACGACGACCTCGCCATCCTCTCCATACGGTTCGATGATGCCCGTCTCGTGGTGCAGATGTAGTTTTCGATGACTGCATTCCGAGATGATTGGTGCGCCTTCTGAGGAACCGTATTGATCGAAAACTGGAACGCCGAACGCTTCCTCAAGGATGGAGCGCATCTCCTCCGTCACCGTTTCCGATGTCGGGAAGATGGCAATCAGCGGGCTCTCCAGTCGAATGTGATGCTTTAGCATATAGCGGGCGATTTCGACCATCGCCGTCGGTGTGCCGTCGAGCGCTCGTGGCTGGAAGCGATTCAGCTCCTCGATATAAGCGGGAAAGTTCTCTTCCTTCATGTGAAAGATAGAAAGCAATAACTGATTGAGTGGTCGGTTCATCCGCCAGAAGATTGGTTTCTTTTGATCGACGGCCGTCAGTGTCCGACCGGTGAAGCTCGCTCGGCGCATCCCGGCATGAAAACCGTGACGTTCCTTGAAGTAGTCGAGATGCGCCATCCGTTCCTGGACGTCCTCGCGCATGAACGCGACTTGGAGCGACTTTCCGCTCGTTCCGCCCGTCCGTCCTCGAACTGGTGCATCGACGCGGGACATGAACGCATCGTTGTTTTGGCGAAGCGTCTCTTTTTCAAGGATCGGAATCGTCTTCAGCTGCTCGAGTGACGTCAACGGTAACTGGATGTCATGTTGGTAAAAGAGTTGTGTGTAGTACGGTGTATGCGTCACGACGAAAGCGAGGAAGGCATTCAGGCGATCGAGTTGTTCCGCTTTATAATCCTGCGTCCGATCCTTCATTCGAAGTTCTTTCATCTTCTGTTCATAGAAGGGACCGTATCGTTCTTGCATCAACTTGCGACCGTATAACGATGTCAGCCAATTTTGGATGAAGATCGGAGAGCGGTAGTAGAATTCCTCTTTAAGCGCCATCTTGGATTTCCCCCTTCAGCAAGTAGTGACTCTCGTACCAGTCGATGAATGCGTTGACGCCGGCTTCGACCGTCGTCTGTGGTCGGTACCCAATCGTCTCGAACAGTGAGGAGACGTCAGCGAAACTTTCCGGAACATCACCCGGTTGGAGCGGCATCCCGTTCTTGATCGCGGTCTTACCGAGGCGTCGTTCAATCAAGGCGACGAATTCATTTAAGCGAATCGGGCTATGGCTACCGATGTTGTAGACGCGATACGGGACGTTGCTGCGATCCGGTAAGGGATTCGAGGCATCGAACGCTTCGTCGACTTCCGGTTCAGTCTGGAACAGGCGATAGATGCTTTCGATGATGTCGTCGACGTAAGTGAAGTCCCGTCCCATCTCACCGTAGTTGTAGAGATCAATCGGTTCGCCCTTCGCAATTGCCTCCGTGAACTTGAACAATGCCATATCCGGGCGTCCCCACGGACCGTAGACGCTGAAGAAGCGAAGTCCTGTCGTCTTGATCCCGTAGAGACTACTGTAGGTGTGAGCCATCAGTTCATTCGCTTTCTTTGAGGCGGCGTAAAGACTTAGCGGATGATCGACGGCATCCGTCGTCGCGAACGGCATCTTCGTATTCGATCCGTAGACGGAACTTGAGGAAGCGTAAATCAGTTGTTCGACTGGGTAATGCCGACACGCTTCTAGAATCGAGAGAAAGCCGACGATGTTGGATGTCATGTAGACGTCCGGTCGATCGATGCTGTACCGTACGCCTGCTTGTGCTGCGAGATGCAGAACGAGATCGATCGATTCCTGTTCGAAAATCTGCGCGACGGCTGCCGTCTCTTCGAGTGAGACCCGGTAAAACGTGTAGTTCGTTCCGAGTTCAGCGAGCCGTGCTTCTTTTAACGTCGGGTCGTAATAGTCGTTCACTTCATCGAGTCCGATAACCCGGTAACCCTCCCGGATGAAACGACGTGCGGCGTGAAATCCAATGAAGCCTGCGATACCTGTAATTAAGATCGTTTTATTCGGCACGGTGTTCGACCTCCTCGAAGTAGTGGCGCGCTTGCCAGCGCATGTAGTGAACGGATGTGTAGACGATGAGTAACATCGGGAACAACTTATACCGGTGTCGGATGGCCGTTCCGACATTGCCGGTTCCAAGACCGAAGATGACGGCGTTAAGCGCAAAGAGAAGGAAAAAGAAGAAGAGGACGCTGCCGAACGGATGCTGACGAATCAGTTTGAACGACCGAATGATGGCAAAACAACCGATGAAGTAGAAGATGGCGTCGAGGAAGAAAATCAGGATGTTCATGACACTCGACCACTGCCACGGGAATGGTGAGAACAAGAAGTAGATCATCCGGATCGGTGAGTAGAGAATCATGTCGCCTGGACCTGTCACCGTCAATCCGTTCAAGTAAGCGGAGCCGCCACGGTCATAGCTCATCCCGCTGAACAACTGTCCGTTTTCCGATACGTGAGTGAACTTCGCGAACAAGACGTCTTGGAAGCTGTAGACGATGAAGCCGACGACGAGTACTTGGAAAATCAGTCGCTGTACCTTCGTCGGTTCAAAGTCCATGCGTCGTGTCTCATGGCTATAAAACGAGAAGTAGACGAGTAAGACGACGATTCCAACGGCAAGACCGGAGTGGAACATCGTACTGACGAAGTAGCCGAGATACGCGAGCGTCATATACCATCCGGACTTCTTTTCCGTCCAGCGCACCATGTAGTAGAGTGTGTAGACGATGCCAAGGGCGACGATCTGGTCACGCAAGAGAATCGGTGAGAGCAACAATCCTTGTGGGAAGAACGCGAAGATCAGTGTTGCTGCGAACACGTAGCGTTCCGGTAAGCGTAACCGTTGCAGCGTCTTCGCTAGGATGACGACAGCGACGACACCAAGGATGACGTTCAAGAACTGAGCGAGAATCCGTTCCGGACCGAACATCAGGTAGAAGATTCCGAGAAACTTGGAATAGGTGCCGCGAACGACATCAGTGAATGTCGACGGATCAGTAAAGATTTGGACACCTTCGAGATGAAAGGCTTCCGTGTCGTCACCACTGTGTGGCGGTAAGCGGAACAGCTCGAGATCGATGAACATCAGGACCAATCGGACGAAGAAAGCGGTGATGAAAACGAGAAAGAGTGGCGTCGTCTCTGCCTGACGGAGCAGATAATACAGAAACAACACCGAGTTGATGAGCAGCAAGGTGGTCACGTAGGTGTCCGGGAAGAGCGACCGGGCGAATTGACAAGCAAGCGCTTCGAGAACGATGAGTAGTAGGATTGGTCGCATCTTCTTCCCTCCTTAACTGCTTTGTTCGACGACGAGCGTGACGTCCCGTGTATATAAGGACCGATACAGTGCTGGTAACAGCAGGACGATCTGAGTGACGGCGCAGAGGGTGTAAGCGATCGTCGCACCGTAGAGACCATACAGCGGAATCAACAGGCTACAGGCGATGAGATTGACGACGACACTGCCGAAGATCGAGATCGTCTGGATCCGGAACTGCTGGAAGCCGGTCAAGAGTGCCTGAATGACGGTCGAGTTGTAGAAAAAGAGTGAGGCGACCATCATCAAGACGAAAATTAGATGATATTGAACGAACGACGCGTTATAGAAAATCGTCAAGCCCCACTTACCAAAGAAGATTGCTCCGATGATCAACAGGATCCCGACGACGTTCGTCATCAGTAACATCGAACGGGTCAGCTTGCGCAGTTCCGGTAAACTTTGGCGTTCACCCGTCTCAGACGAGAAGTTCGGTAGCAAGACGGCAATCAAGGAGTGGATGAACAGACTGCCAAGTACGAGTAGATAGGCGATGCTGGCGTAATAACCGAGCTCTTCCGTTCCGATTGCGTGACCGATGAACAATCGTGGGATGTTTGCGTTCAAGGCGATCAGGAGAGCGACGAATCCGAGTGGCATCGCCTTAAGGAACAGCTCCTTACCTGATCGGTATCGTAAGTCGAGTGCTTGATTGTCAAAGCCGCGACCGACGCGGCGAATCGTCGGTAAGTCGTATGCGAGTAGCATGATCAAGTTTCCGGCGATCAAGGCGAGTACGAATCCATGAATCGAATGGGTCGTAAAGAGGACGAGTGCTGCGCCCGAGACGTTCAAGAGACTCCGGAAGATTTTCGAGACGGCGACTTCCTTGAAAGCAGTGTGTCCTTGCAAGAAACCATAAGCGAGATCAGCGAATGACTCCATGTATTTATTGAGGTAGACGAGCAGTGTCAGGAGTAAGATATCCGCTTCACCGAAGAAATAATAGACACCAAGGAGGACGAACACACCTGCCGAGAGGAGTGAAAAACGAGTCTTGATGAAGAGCCAGAAGTTCGTCAGACCAGCCCGTTCTGCCGTCAGGATCGTACTGGCGTTCAGCCAACAGAACATGACGATCGGTGCGGTGATGGCAAGGGCGTAGTTGAAATAACCGATGTTGAGCGGTGTACTCCATTTGATCAGGAGCGTCAAAATCATCCATTGATGGAGCGAATACGCCGTATCGGCAATGAAGATGAGATTGAAGCGGGACAGCCGGGCCGTTTTCATCGTTCTCCCTCCTCTCTATTTGCGAGCGATCCGCATCGTCGGTGCGACCGGGTCGGCATCGGTTTCGTTCGTGACGTCTAACAAATACTGGCGGAGTACCTCGTCCTGACCGAGCGCTTGGGCGATCTCACGCAAGTACGGATCGACGGAGCCGAAGGGGCGTGTCTTTCCGACGAGGATTTTATCGAAGACGAGTTCGTCATGCACCTCATCACGAGCGAGCAGTTCCTCGTAGAGTTTCTCCCCTTTTCGAATCCCGCTGTAGACGATCGGGATCTGTTCTTCCGTAAATCCACTCAAGTGAATCAAGTTTTTCGCAAGTGTCGTGATGGGAACCGGTTCCCCCATATCGAGGACGAACACTTCGCCACCTTTTGCGAGGACACTCGCTTGAATGACGAGACGACTGGCTTCCGGGATCGTCATGAAGTAACGCGTCATCCGGGGATCGGTGATTGTGATCGGTCCGCCTTTCGCGATTTGTTCCTTGAAAAGTGGGATGACGGAACCGCGGCTCCCGAGGACGTTGCCGAACCGGACGACGGCGAACGTCGTTTCGCTATTTCTTGCCATCTGTTGGATGACCATCTCAGCGATTCGTTTCGTTGCCCCCATCACACTCGTCGGGTTGACCGCCTTATCGGTCGAGATCATGACGAAGCGTTTGACTCCAGCCGCTTCTGCTGCTCGAGCGACGTTACGTGTTCCGTAGATATTATTCTTGACGGCTTCGCTCGGATTATCCTCCATCAGTGGGACGTGCTTATGGGCTGCCGCATGATAGACGAGGTCCGGTTCGAAGCGTCGCATGACTTCAAGCATCCGGTCACTGTCCTGTACATCGGCGATGACGGATTCGAACTGGATGTCCTGGCTGAGACACTCGAGTTCCCGGCGAATCAGGTAGATACTGTTTTCACCGTGTCCAAGAAGAACAAGTCGTTCAGGACGAAAACGAATCAGTTGCCTGCAAATTTCGGAACCGATTGATCCACCGGCACCGGTGACAAGGACCGTCGCTCCATGCACACTTCGTTCGATTTCCGTGATATCAAGTTCGACTGGTTCCCGTCCAAGTAAATCAGCGATTGAGACTTCACGGATTTGTTGAATCGAGACCTTACCGGATGCCAGTTCGACGAGCATCGGTAACGTATGCGCTTCGACTTGCGTCTGTTTAATTCGATTCAACAGTTCGATTCGTCGCGGATACGGTAAAGACGGGATTGCGAGGACGATCGCTTCAATCTTTTGTTCCTCGATGATGCATTCAAGTTGCTCGATCGCTCCGATGACAGGGACACCGTGAATTCGCATCCCGCGTAGTTCAAGCGAGTCATCGAGTAAGCCGACGACGTTTAAGATATGCGATTTCTTTTGTTTCAGTTCTTTCGTGATCATCTGTCCGGAAGCTCCGGCACCGATGATTAGCGTCCGTTTGCCGAGCGTCTTATGCTCCGGAACGAGTCTGAGACTACGTCCACGAATCAACAACCGGACGAATAAGATACCGTTCAAGACGAGTCCTGTCTGCAAGAAGATCGCCCGTTCGACCGCAAAGTCGAACAACGCATATTCAAGACCAAGTAAAACGAAACTACTGGCAAGGACGACGACGAGGAGAACGGCGAGATCGCGTAAGCTCGCGTAGCGCCAGATGATTTGATAGAAACGCATCCAATGAGCGACGAAGGTGAGGGCAATCCACTGGATGAGAGCGATTTCGAGGGCATCCTGTAACTCGAAATTGACGGTGAGATGGAGCGGATTAAAAAAGTAGAACGTTACTACGGTTGCGAGTGCGATGACTCCGGCGTCGATCAGGCGAAGGAGTCCGATCTTCAACTGCCGACGGTACGGGGTGAGCGGGGAATGCTGCATGACGGTGTCTCCTCTCCTCTCTCATGAATGACTGCGGGGAATCGCTTTCGGATAACTATCAGTGGATTCGCGTGTCGCTTCTTTTTTGTTTACCGAGCGCGAATAGACGATCAGGAGTCCGAGCATCAGACCAAGGACGCCACCGATGCCTGTATTCATCAGAATGTTCGGTGACACGGGTTTCGTTGGAATCCGTGCGCTCGAGAACACTTCCGTCTTACTCGTGTTGATCAGTTGCGGGAGGTAATCCTGGAAGACTTCCGTCATCGTATTCGCCTGGATAGCTGCCTGCTCCGCTGAACGATCCGTGACGGATAAGGCGATGACTTGCGAATCGAGATTGCTCGAGACCGTCAGACGATCCGTCAAATCGAATAATCGCTTGTCGGTGACGTTCATCTTTTGGGCGACCTGATCGACGACCTCTGGGCTTCGCAAGATATCTTGATAGGTACTGACGAGTGTCGGCGTCGATGTCGCCTCTGCGTTTGCTTGAGGAACGACGAGAATGTAGGCCGTCGCTTCATATGTCTTCGGAATGACATACGTGCTGAGTGCATATCCGGCACCTGCGAAGAGAATCATGAAGAGTGCCAGTAGCCACCAGCCGCGTCGGAGTGTCATCAGATGATCTCCGAAGGTTTTTCTTTGATGCATCGAGCTCACTGTTGTTCACCTCTTTCTAGCTTGACCGAATGGATGGACATTGGTTATGTCTACACCTTATTTCCAATCGAATTCCAAAACAATTAGAGCTTGGTGAAAATGATTATATTTTTTTCGGTAGCTATCTCGCTTGCGTGACGCAAGTTCACAGCAAGAATTCATGTCACAAAAAAAAACGCGATTCACGAAAAAATGATTGCGTTTTTCTTAATATTTTTTCATTGGTCTGCATGATTTTTTAAAAGATGAGGGTAAATACAAATTTGACGATTAAAAAGTATTTGAATCGGTAATAAGTCCTATACGAAGGGTGGATAGTCTTTAGAAATCATGTTAAAATCAGCCAATATACCCACATCGTTTGCCTTATCCATCCTAGTCATTTGGATCATGCTCGATGCTTGGATTCGTCCTCTATCCTTTACGGACGAAGTGTTACCGAAACAGTGGTCACTTTGGTTGCTTCCTGCCTACATCGTTCTGTTCAGCGTCTGTTGGTTCATCTTACGACCGTTCTATCGCGTCAATCGCACAACTGGACATCAAATCGCATTTATTTTTCTGATTTATCTGACATTTCATATCGTATTTTTCTTTTTTAACGCGGATACGGATCGTGTCCTTGCTTCGCTTTACCTCATTTCGACTTGGCTTTTCGTCGGCATCGTCTCTTCGCTCTCACGTACATCGATCGAACAATGGCAACGGCTTTTGTGTCACTTTCTTTATGGACAGGCCGTCTTTCTCGCTTCCTATGCCCTCATCGTCTCATTTGGTTCAGAGTATGTCCCGGTCGAAAACCTGCAATGGCTTCGGATCGGTCCCTTATCGTTTCCACAATTGTACGTCGGGGAACAAGGCTCATTCCTTCGCCTCGCTGGTCTGATGAACAATCCGAATACGTTTGCAGCGTGGCTTGTTCCAGGCGGACTGTTTGCTTGGTTCTATCTACTCAAACAGTTCCCACGTCGGCAAAGTCTTCTGCACGCTGTTTTCTTACTCCTGATCGTCATTGCTTTGCTAAGGAGCGGTTCGCAGACAGGAATCTACTCCTTCGTCCTCCTGGCACTCTTGACGAGTATTCGAATGGTTCCGGGAACGAGACGCCGGATGCGGGTAGCTGCCTGTTACGTGACAGGAAGCCTAATCTTATTTGCCGTCTTCGCATTTCAAGGTCTGCTTCCCCGTTTGCTCAGTCTTAACGGACGATTTACGCTTTGGCAAGCAGGATGGCACGCTTCCGCTGACGCGCTCTGGTTCGGTCACAGGATTGGAAGTGCCCCGCGTGGACTGCAGGAACAACTCGGGGAACGGATTCTTTATACATTTCACAGCACACCGATCACGTTTCTCTATGAATTTGGTCTCATCGGTTGTCTGCTGTACGGTGCAGTCTTTCTGTATCTGTTTTATCGACTGCTTCGCATTCAGACGACGGATCTCGCTTTCCTCGCGCTCTTGCTAGCCAACTGGCTCGGGTTACTCCAATTCACGGAAAGCATTCTCGTCAGACCGAGTGGATTTTATTTCATTTGGCTCAGCCTTCTTGCTTATGCGTCGCTTCGTCGACTTCCACCTCACGACAGTACCCACACCTAGACGCACCTACACGAAAGGGGTATGACATCATGAAGAAATGGACAGAACAACAAGTCATCGATAGCCTGATCGAAGCTAGTATCGAATATCCCTCTCTCGACGCAAAGACATATGCGCGCTGGTCGATCGGAAAAGACATTCCATCGATCACGACAATCATCAATGTATTCGGCTCTTGGCGTGAAGCACTCCAAGCCGCTGGTCTCTCATCGATCCGTCCGTATTTTTCAGATGAAGAGATTCTTACTTTCATCAAGGAAGCATCGACACGTTTACATCCCTTCCATAGTAATAGCTACCGAGAGTGGGCAAAGGCCAAACACGGACCATCCTTGACGCTGATCAACTTACGTTTCGGTTCTTGGTCACGTGCGCTTGAAGAAGCACAGATCGAGATGACACGCTCCATCTCGATGACGGAAGAACGGATCATCACTGCTTTACTTGAAGCTTCCGATGTCCTTCCGCGTTTGACAACACAGACGTATGCGATTTGGGCACAGGAAAATGGACATCCGACAGTCGCGACGATTGCCCGTAAATATGGTTCGTGGGCAGATGCTCTCGCTTGCCTTGACATCGCTCCACCTCGCCGGAAATGGGTCGAAGAAGACGTCCTTGAAGCACTGCGACAGGCACAAGAAGAATTACCTTCTCTCAGCATCATTCATTATCGGAAATGGGCAGAAGGTCGCTCGGTTCCAAGTACCTCGACGATCAACGCCCTCTTCGGCAGCTGGACCTCCGCCGTGCAATGTCTCAAGCGTGCCCGCGTTTCTCTTTCCTAATCCTTCTCTTCCATCTAAAAAGGAGTGACCCGGTACATTACCGGATCACTCCTTTTTCGTGCGTATCATGATTTTTCGATCTGCTCAAGTAGAGATGCCGGCAATAGTGTCACCGTATCGTGCTTCAACAAATAGATGTCTTCCGTATACGCCCCGATTCGTCGAGGATTGCGTTGCCCGTGGAGATTGTTTCGGATCGCTTTCGGAAAATTGACACCACACTCATAGGCATGAAGATATCCCCCACCAAATCGTGGATTGATTTCCGATAAGTAGAGCGTTCCGTCCACATCGAACAGATCAAAATCTAGTGGACCGACGAGATGAGTTCCCGCTAAGACCTGCTCAATCAATTCAAAGACGTCGTTGCGTTTGACGGAGCGACTCTTATCCGTTTCTCCTGCGCGCATGACGAGTTTCTCCTTAATGAAGATATCCGTCACTTCATGCGTCAGCCAATCGACATACACATCAACGCCAAGCTCTTGTCCTCTTAAGTATTCCTGAATTAATAAATTCGGATGGACAGCGAACAATCCTTCGACGACCTGAAGGGAGGAGACGGTTTGGACATGAAGACTAGCACTGCCGTTACGTGGTTTTACGAAGACTGGAAACGCGACTTCCCCTTGCGCAAGCGCATTTTTAAATGTGTCGAGCGTCGCATATGTTCGTGCATGGGCAATCCCTTCCGTGACACAATACGTATACATAGCGTATTTATCAAAGCATAACTGGCACGCATCCATCGGTGAGACAAGGACCGTGACACCGATCGCTTCAAATCGTTCTGTTGCCGCTGCGAGCAACTCCAATTCGGGATCGATCAATGACAACAGCACCGTTACGCCTTCCCGCTGACACAACTTCAGTAGATGATCGATATACTCCGGTGCGTCGATGCGCGGAACAAGATGATGACGTTCCGTCATATAAAGACCCGGTGCGAGTGGATTACAATCCGCAGTACTGACGTGACCGTCCGACATCTCACGGACGAAATACTCGACTAGCTTCGTCCGGCGACCTACGCTCGTCATCAACAAATGGGAAGTCTTCATAGGGCAGTCTCCTTCGTTAAAAGTGATGCCTTTTCTTTTCGTGCCAGAAAGAAACACTTCCTGCTTGGCGTCATACTTTTTTCCTATAGATGAGTAAATAACATCCGATTCCAATCAAGGCGCCGGTTCCATCGAGTAAGACATCTTGGATGAGACCCGTCCGGTCCCCTGTCAAGATTTGATGGAATTCATCAAAGACAGCGATGGTGATTGCTAATGAGTAAGCGAATAAGACGGCAAGACCCGGTGTCAAACGACGACGCGTCAAATCAATCAATCCGATACCTAATACAAGAAACGTCGAGACGTGCGCTGCTTTACGAATGAAAAATTCAATGAATCCACTGCGTCCGAGTGCCGCTACACTGACTTCTCCATGATATGAGAAGGAGATGAATCGCAGATGATCGACGAATCCTAATGGGATATAGCGAGATAGACCGGGTTTGATCGATTGCACTTGATACGGCATCGAACTTGAGATGAAGAGGATCAATAGAACGGCAAGGACGACGTAGCCGGACCACGTGATTTTTTTCATGAAGACACTCCTTTTTTAATATCACTTTAGAATAGCATGGACCTCAAAAAAATGGCGGATTCTTTCTAAAATTCAATTTCTAGTTTAACCCATTTCATTCTTTTAGTTTCCTTGAAAAACGATATTTTACATTTCACAGGTTTCTTTTATAATGAAAGTGGTTAATTAGTACTATACACGATGACCTGAAGAATAGGAGTGGAGTGCCATGAATCGTGCACTAGGTAAAAAAATCATGCAATTGCGCAAACAACACAAGTATACTCAAAAGTTTTTAGCTGAACGGTGTGGGGAAACAGCAACGGACATCTCCGCTTACGAACGTGGTCAGCGCATGCCCTCTCCTCAAGTCTTGGAACGATTAGCTCTTGCTTTAGACACGACGGTCATTGATCTCATCGATCCGAAGTATGTACAGCATCCTTCGTTGAATGAATTCATGCAACAAGCGCTTGAACCATCACAACCGCTTGATTTGAAACTCATTCTCGAAGACTTACTCGTTCACCTCAGTCTGTCAAAGGAAATCTATTTTGATGGTCGCCTCGTCTCAGCGAACGTCCGAGATGAGATGGCAACGTCCATTGATCAAGCATTAAAGCGGGGTCTCTCTTCTATCGAAGCGTAAAAAAGAGATCAAAACCAGCTGATTTTGATCTCTTTTTTTATTCTGTTTGGACGATATGATCGATGTATAATTGATTGTCGTCATATGTTGCTTCTAATAACTGACGAAAAAACGTATTTTCGCTTGTTTTCTCGGATACGAATATACGTGCGTAATGCTTATGCGCCTGCTCGAGTACGGTGAATTTCAAAGTACGGGCAGGTGAAGAGAAAAACAATTGACGACCAGGATAACCAAAGGCGTCCGTCGCTTTCGATTCTTCTAAGAAATGAAAAGGTTCGTCTGGAAACAAGGTCTCAATGAACGATAGACAACTTTGTTGAAAGGTACTTCCGCTCTGATTTTCCATGATACATCCGGCTCCTCTTTCTTATGGTGTACTTTGAATCATGCAAAGGAAACTACTGTATCTCATTACCCGGTCTTTAGACCTATTCAAACCAATATATTACATATATTTTTCATTTTATTATTACATTATATTTTGCATTTATTGTTTTTCGAACTCTAATACCATCATTGTCTTTCCTTCATATAGAAATTGTCCATGATAACGCGATAATGTTGCAAATTCAAACAGCGTTTTTGGTTCGTATAGATATTCGACCGCATAACTGACTTTTTCCTCTTGTCCGGATTGGAGATAAGCGTTGAACAAGAGACGTTCCCCATCGATGTGATAGCCATAGAAAAGTAATGTCTTTTGAAAGCGTCGTGTCGCAATCGGATGGACAATTGATTTTAGGTGGTCGATGTGATGCAAGGACACGAGCAAGCGTCCTCCCTGTCGTAGCAGTTGACGGATGTTGCGGAAGAACAACAGCAGTTCCCCACGCGTATAACGTAAAATCGTCGTTCCCGGTAAGATGATCCGGTCAAAATACTCAGGTCCGACGACGTCCGTCACGTCATGACTCCAGCCGTAAATCTTATGCTGATACGCCTCCGCGATTTGCTTCGTCCGCGCAGCTTCTGGTTCGATCAAATAAAGATCATACCCCTCGTCCGACAAGAGATTAAATAGGGATGGATCAAACGTTCCGTAAAATAGGATCCGCTCCCCCTTTTGTAGATAGCGTCGATAGAGCATCAACTCATCGACCTCATTTAACTGTTGTGCTTCTTGGTACAATCGACCAAATCGTTCATCTGCCTGTACATGATCGAGCACTTGGACGCGGGAGTAGCTACCTTTACGCAAAAACGGACCAAATAAGACCTCACCCATGATACATCAACTCCTTGTAATGCTGAATCGCTTCCGCATAGTCTGCGCCGAGTCGCTCTGGCAACACGTCGAATTGTTCCTTTTGATCCGCTTCTAAAATCCAGAGGAACGCTTCGTTCGTCTCGAACAGACGTAACGTCGTTCGATCGAACGCAAAACACCCTTCCTCATTTTGAATGCCGATCAATGTTAACGGTCCAATCCGTCCAGACGTCCGGGGTAATTCAAGATCCGAGTAAGGGGTGATGAAACGGCTCGTCCCTTGAAACGACCCTGCCAGTTGATACAACAACGGAAACAACTCCAGTTCCGTTTGCGACGCGAGCGCCTCTGGTTGCGGTTGCTGTTCTCGAAGACATTCAATATCGCTTGAAATATCCGCACTCAACTGAATCGTTTTTTGTCGATCAGCGTAAATCCCTTCCGCAAAAAAGAACAGGCGATGCGAGACGCGTAATCCGCTTACTGTCGCATAATCGAGAATCCCCATCGATTGATCGTTTTGAATGCGCCCCGTTTGCTGCCAGTCTTGTAACCGCTCGGCAAGTGCGTCGCGAGATAAAACTGTCAGCTGTGACGCAAGTGACGGAGATAAACGATCTGAGAACGTCAACAAAATCGGGGTCCGGCTCATCAGTTCGATGATCGGCAGATCGTGCCGCATCGGATGGTCCAAATAGATGACACTATTGATCGTCATCATTTGAAAACTGTCTACTGGAATCCGGTCCAACAATGAGCTGTCCTCGATGTAGACATGACGCAGCGGTTGTGGATGGTGCGGCACGGATGCGGGATAGACACCCGTCATCAACGAAAGGAGAGCATGATGGACAGCCGGAACGGATGCCGAAACCGGTATCTCTTCCTGCGGTAAGAAGAGACCGTTTAGGAAATCCGGTTGACCGAACAGAACCTCCCCGTTCTGCCGGATCAAATGAAACTGGACGTGTAGCATCTCGTGTTGCAAATAGGCAACGAGACGCAACGTACGCTCCCCTTCTCCTTGGAGGACGAAGACGTAGTGCTCATATTCCTGAAAATCCATGTAATCGAGTAAATCATGAAACGTATGCGTATCATAATCAAAGGCATCGATTGAAATACGATGTCTCTCACAAAAAGTTTGCATCGCGGTAGATGGCAAGGAACGTTGTAACCAGCCGTCTTGTTCCGATAAAAGTGATAATCCGATCATGTCCTCTCTCCTTTCTCGTCAAGTGATTGAAAAAAGGGCTTCATTCTCTACGATCCGAATGAAGTCCTTTTTGTGTGTATTAAGCCGATTTAATAGTTGCTTTTGGTTTCGTATTAGTCCGGTCCATTTCCCGATGAGCGAGGGGGGCGACGGAGACGGTAGCAGGATTGAGACACCAAGCGCAAGAAGTCATGTTACGTCGCGTTTCTTTTAAAATGAGTGTCATGGTTGTACCCCTTTCTGAATCAAGTAAGATGGTCGTTGAAACATTGATACGAAATCAAGTAAATCAGTGGTGTCCCGTTCAATTCGCTTCTATAATAGAAATTGGTACCCTGTACCAGTTCAATCTTCACGAAAGGACGAGGAGCCGATGGATCAATTCATGTCACCGCAAATCGGCTTAGCATTACGCCGACTGCGAAAGAAACATAATCTGACACAAAAAGATTTAGCAAACGGAATTTGCAGTCAAGCTGAGATCAGCAAGATCGAGAGTGGTACGCATTCGCCGACAGTCGAATTATTGTATGCTTTATCAAAGCGATTACAAGTTCCATTGTCAGCGTTCTTAGACCCTACAAATCAACAAACGAATTTACGAACGATTGACGAAGAATTACTTTATAAATTTAGAAATCAGGACTTTGAAGGCATTTATAAACAAAGTAAAGTCGCACTATCTAACGCTAATACTTCATTTGAACATTCATTATTATATAAATATTATTTCTTCATTTGCTCGTATCGACTAGGAAAAATCGATTACCGTACATGTATAGTAGAGCTCCAAAATCTATCTAATGAATACTCCACTTCATATTATTCACCAAATATGCTAATTCGAATTAAATCTGCGATTGCGAATCTGTATTCTGAAAATAGAAGTTTTCAATACAGTATCAATGTTTATGAAGAAATATTAAATCTCAACTTTGACAATGATGATTTAATCGTCGATCGAATTAGAATTTCGTATAATTTTTCAAAGATTCTTTTAGAATTTCAAAAACATAATCGAGCACTTACTATAATTGATGAAGCAATTGAAACAAGCTTAAAATTTAAAGATATGTCGTTACTCGGACAATTGTACTCTCAAAGAGCTGCTTGTTTAGATAAATTAGGTGCTCCATCACAAGAAATTATTAGAACATTTGATAAATCATATTTTTTGTTTGAATTATTAGGAATGAAAGAGTATCAAAAAATTATTAAAACGATGAAAGAAGAATATCTAGCCAAATAGCTGTATCAATGTACGAATTTCAATTATGCTCGTTTTACTGCGTACTCAAGTGGAATTCCATCAATAGCCACATCTGTTTTTTGTGAATACTCTAAAGGCAATCCTTTGATCGCTACATCGAAAGCTGGAGCATACTCAAGTGGTAATCCTTTGATCGCTACATTAGTTTCAAGCTGACTAGCAACGCCAGCACCAACAGTAACAGACAATGATAAAGCTGCAATCGCTAAACCTAATTTCTTTTTCAAGTTCATTTAAATAACCTCCTATTATTTTTCGTATGGCTTCGTAACAACATCATATAACCTTAGACCTCCTCTGAATATTCGAATACGAATAATTATGGTATTTTACACATTTTTTTCATTTTCTATTACTTTTGGCTCGGGTCATATGTCCCTAAAAATGAGTTTTTCTTACAAATCATCCATCAATATGTAGAATTTGTGTATGAAAATAGATTTTTCTGAATATTTAACTATGATAAAATTTCGTAACAGACAAAAAGAGAGCTAGTCCAACTCATACGAGTCGAACTAGCTCTCTTTATTTTGATGATTGTCGTAAGGCGATGACATAAAATATACCGAGTATGAGAATCACACCTAGTAGTATCGAACTAATTGTTGTCCGAGTCGACGTATCCGGCATCCATATCCCAAGTCCCAAATTGATTGCTGCGATAATTAGGACGAGCCAAACGATCGTACGTGGTCGCATACCGATCTCCTTCCTGGTCTCCTCTGCCGTCCGATCACCGAATATGCTATGGTGACACTAACAAAGGAGGTTCTGTTCATGAATAGACTTGCAGTGTTTTGTGGTTCTAAAGATGGCGCGCATCCCGTCTTTCGCGAGGCAGCGGGCACACTTGGTCAAGCGCTCGCCGCTCACGGCATCGGACTCGTATACGGCGGTTCCCGCGTTGGAACGATGGGAGCTGTCGCGGATGCTACGCTTACGGCTCAAGGTCAAGCGATCGGTGTCCTCCCCCAATTTCTACAAGAAAAGGAATTAGCACACCCGGGACTGACTGAATTGCATCTCGTCCACTCGATGCACGAGCGAAAAGCAAAGATGTCAGAGCTTGCCGATGGCTTCATTATTCTTCCTGGCGGACCCGGAACGATGAAAGAGTTTTTCGAAGTCTTCACGTGGGCCCAACTCGGTCTGCATGAAAAACCGTGCGGTGTACTCAACATTGATGGGTACTATGACCTCTTGATTGCCCTGTTCGACACGATGGAACGTCAAGGATTCTTGATTCCCGAACACCGAGCGATGCTGATCGTCGAGTCGGATCCGGATCGTCTCTTAGAACGCTTCGCCACATATGAAGCACCACGCGTCAAAACGTATATGGATCGCTCACAAACCTGATGAAAACGGAGTCCTTGACTCCGTTTTTTTTGATTCATTCGCATACTCTTCCGATATTTCTTCTCTCACTTACTAGTTTTCTCCACTCCGTTTCAGGATTCCTACTCTTTTGGCACAAAAAAACCAGATGCACAGAGGCATCTGGTAGAACATTAGAAGAACTTCATGATTGCGTCGCTAAGATTCGTCAAAGACGGTGTCTCGTCAATGACCATCAAACTACCTGCCGCAATCGCGAGTAATCCGAGACCTGATAAAATCCAGCCAGGATGTTTTACGTTGACGTCAGCATCAACGTTTTCTTTTCCGGACCGCGCATTCGCTGCTTGTTCCTTCAAGCGATCGCGACGGTACTGGTGTTGTTCCTCTTTTGACCATTTCTTATATTCTGCGAGGAACTTCTTATATTCCGGTAAGACATCCTTCGTCGTCCCGTCGAGTCGAACTTGACCGTATTCGAGCCAGACGACACGCTCACAGAAACTCTTGATTTGCGAGAGCGAGTGACTGACGAAGATGATCGTCTTGCCTTCGTCCTTGAATTCGTTCATCTTATCGATACAACGGTTATAGAAGGTTTGGTCACCGACCGATAATGCTTCATCGACGATCAAGATGTCGGCATCGACATTGACGGCGATTGCGAAACCAAGTCGTGACTTCATCCCACTCGAGTATTTCTTGATTGGCTGATCAATGAAGTCACCGATATCCGCGAAATCGATGATTCCAGGCATCCGACGTTCGATTTCCGCATCGTCCATCCCAAGCAGGAGACATTTCAAGCGAATGTTCTCGCGTCCTGTCAGCACGTTCTTCAATCCTTGGGACACGGCGATGATCGCGACTTCTCCGTTGATCGCGACGTTTCCTTCGTTCGCGTAGATGATTCCTGAAATCAGATTCGAGAGCGTCGATTTACCCGAACCGTTGATTCCGACGAGACCGACGACTTCTCCTTTTCCGATCTCAAGTGAGATATCGCGTAAAGCTGTAAAGGTTTTAACGCTCTTGCTTTGATTTTTGAACAAGAGCTTGAATTTTTCTTTCGTAGTCGTGACCATGTCGAAGCGTTTCGTGACATGGTCGAGTTTAATCATAGACATGGCGATTTCCTTCCCTTAAACGAGCTCAGTGAATGATTTACGGAACTTGATGTGCAAGAACGTTCCGGCTGAGAATAAGAGGAGCGTGACACTCCAGAAGTACAGACCCGTTGGCCATTCTTGCCAGACCCAATGTCCGCCGAGCAAGCTCGCCCGGTATCCCTCGACGAGGTAGTAGACTGGATTCAAGCGTAGGACACCATGCAAGACGTCCGGGAACCGCTCGATGTTCCAAAGGATCGGTGTCATATAAAAGAGCATCCGCATCATTGATTGCAAGAAGAGCTGGATGTCCTTGACGAGTGTGACGAGCGTTGAAAAACAAAGCGAAAAGGCATAGACGAAAATGTAGGTGGCAATCATATAATACGGCAATTGAAGCAGTTTCCATGTGATCGGGATGCCATTTGCAATGATGACGACGATGACGATCGCAAGCATCGCAAAATGTTGATACATCCGTGACAAGATGACATACGATGGAATCGCACTCATCGGGAAACGCATCTTCGTTACCATCGCGAGACGGCTGTTGATCGAATTCGATCCCCGAAGCAACGCATCATTGATGAAGAACCAGACGACGATCCCACAGAGCAGCCAGACGATGAACGGAATATTTCCGTCAACATCCTTATTTCCGCGAAGACCGACACCGAAGACGAACCAGTAGATGAAAATCTGGAGTCCTGGATTGAGGAGCTCCCATAAAAGACCAAGACGTTGTTCTGCATGCGCGGATTTAATTTCATATCGCGCGAGCCGGCGAATTAAAGGAAAATTTTCAACCTGTTCCCGGATGATACTTTTCATTTCTTTCAACATAAGTGTAAGTTCCTTCCGATTTCATGGAGCATGTATTTGTAATTCAATGAATTCTGTATCAAATTCAAATAAAAAAACGGATCCTGTCCGCGATCCCTCAAACGAACATTCCACCGGTCGACATGATGAATCATGTCTAGTCAACCATCCCCTCCTTACTCTTCCTTCGGTCGTGTATATGTGAAGTACACTTAATCAATTCTAGCCATCCGTAAAAAGCGTGTCAATGTATAGCATGAACCGACACCAAACTGTAGCTTTCCCATTGAAACAAAAAAATCGACAAGGACTCCTTGTCGATTCATTCACAGGATTAGGTATGTGTAAAGTTAGGAAATTCAATCGTTGTCGGTGGAGAGGCGAGCCCCCATATAATCAAAATTCCCATTATACAAAGTATGCCTACGAGTAGACTCCTACGTATCTTTTCATCCATTCGTACTCCCGCCTCCCCATCGCATATTTTTCATATAGTAAATTATACATTTTTTTGAAAATATTTACTAAGCGATTCTCTCAAAATGAGGACAATTTCCTACAATCTATTATAATCTACGTTTCTTTTGAAGGAGGAACAAGATATAATGTAAGCGCAATCATTTATCTTTTCTTCTTTCAGGTAGAAGAAAACAAACGACTTGCAAGAGTTGTATTGTCGTCGGACCTAAGAATTTACGCATTTTACAAAAGGTTCATGACACGATTGTCCGTTAAGCATTTATAGTAGAAGAAGAGGTTACCGATCGCTGGTTGACCTCATATCATCTCGAGGGAGGATTTTTATTTATGTACAAATCAAAACCGCTTTACGCGGCAGCAGTAGCTGTCGCATTGACGACATCGGCAATCGTGCCGGCTGCACAAACGACCGTATCTGCTGCAACACATGTCAAAGTCAAGACGGTCAAATTGAAGTCTCTCACTTTCACGAAGGGTGAGCCTGTTAAACTTCCGGCTACATACAAGGGAGAAAAAATCTCATGGGGTGCATACAATAAGCACATCTTCAATCGCTACCAAACGGTTCATGGCACATATGGTAAGAAAAAGCTCCCAATCGAAGTAAAGATTCACGTCGAGAATTATGTGATCAAAATCATTGAGTCCGTTAAGGAACAAGTGATTTCAGTCGATCAAAAACCAGTCCTTCCTAAAAAACTAGCTGTTCTTTACGCTAACGGCAAAGTCTACGATAAAGAAATCAAATGGAGCAAAGTTGATACGAGTGAGTCAGGTACTTACTATGCGACAGGTAGCCTGACGCATAAAGGCAAGACGGTCACGACAAAAGCAAAAATCATCGTCCGTGACATCAATACGGATGATTTCAGCCTTGCCTTGCTCCATACGAACGATACACATGCTTCACTCGATAACGCTCCAAAACGTGCGACTGCTATTAAAGAGCGCCGTGCCGCTTACCGCGCCGAAGGTACACCGTCGCTTCTCCTTGATGCTGGTGACGTCTTCTCAGGATCACTCTACTTTAACGAGTTCAAAGGACAAGCTGATCTCGAACTCATGAACTACATGAAGTATGACATGATGACGTTCGGTAACCATGAGTTTGATCTTGGTGCTAAAGATCAAGGTGCTGCTTTGCAAGCCTTCGTTGCTGGTGCGGACTTCCCATTCATCACAGCAAACGTTGATTTCAGTAAAAATCCGCTCTTCAACGGGATGCAAAAGAAAACAATCACGTCTGGTCCGGAAGATGGACGGATCTACCAAGGTGTCATCAAAAAAATCAACGGTGAAGAAGTTGGTTTCTTCGGCTTGACGACAGAAGAAACAGTTGGTATTTCAAGCCCTGGTACGATTGCATTCTCAAACTATATCAAAAGCGCTCAAGCGACCGTTGATAAGTTCAAAGCACGCGGTATCAATAAAATCGTTGCGTTGACACATATCGGTTACGATGATAATTCTGAAATTGATAACGATCCATTGCTTGCACAAAACGTTGATGGTATCGATGTCATTATCGGTGGTCATACTCATACGAATCTTACTAAACCAGTACTGATTCCTGCGAGTGAAGAAACAAAGAAAAAAGAGCCTACAGTCATCGCCCAAGCTTCTCAATATAGTGAATTCCTTGGAGATGTCAACGTAACGTTTGATTACAAAGGAAAAGTCAAATCATACAGTGGTTCGACGATTGAAGTAAAACCGTATGCAGCAGATCCTGGAGCCGCTGCTATTCTCAAACCTTACGCGGATAAAATTACAGCAATCAAAAACCAAGAAGTTGGGGTTAATATTGTATCTGCCCTTCCAAACCCACGTACTGGTGGCACTAACACAGTGAGCGTTCGAAATAGTGAAACAGCTCTCGGAAACTTAATTACGGACGGTATGCTTGCAAAAGCGAAATCAATTAACCCAGAAACCGTCATCGCTGTTCAAAACAGTGGTGGAATTCGTGCCGCGATCGATGCAGGTCCACTTACAACTGGTGAAATCTTAACTACTTTACCATTCGGTAACACACTTGCACTCGTGACAATGAACGGTTCACAACTTAAAGATCTCTTTGAAATCAGTGTTGGACTTGCACCACTTGAAAATGGTGGATTCTTACAAGTATCAGGTATGAAACTTGAGTACGATGGTTCAAAAGCGAAGGGACAACGTGTTACGAAAATGACGATTACGAAAGATGGCGGTGTAGAAGAGGCCATTGATCCAGCCAAAACGTACACAGTTGCTACAAACGCTTTCACTGCTAAAGGAAGCGACTTCTTGACACCATTTGAAGATGCGTATAAATCAGGACGTGTGAAAGACCTCGGTCTCTCTGACTGGGAAACATTCCGCGACTACGCGATTTCGAAGAAAACAATCGATTATAAAATTGAAGGACGAATCCTTAACGTGGATCCAGCTCTTCAAGGTAAATAAGTTCATAAAAAATGCTCCTTCCCGATTTCGGGAGGAGCATTTTTCTTATAACGTTTGAGACGTATGTTGCTTTAACAATCGAATGATGTCGTCTAATTCATATTGCTGTGCCAACATCAAAGGCGTCAAACCATCCTTATTCTTAATCGAGACGTCTGCCCCTTGTTCTAGCAATACTTTCACGGTTTGAACGCCTTCCCCTTCCACCGCATGATGTAAAGGTGTGTACTTTTGATCATCAAGCTGATTGATGTTTTCACCGTTCTTTAAATACAGTTCTACTAATTCATTATTGTTACTATATACTGCTGTGATGAACGGACGTTCTCCGAAGTCATTGATTGCGTCCACATCACTTCCCTGCTTAAGTAACGTATCAAAGATTTCCTTCAGTCCTTCACTTGACTTGCGATACCCTAAATAGTGAAGTGCTGTATCACCATCTGTATCCACGGCTTTCATATCTCCGTCCGGTAACTCCTTCTGAACTTCTTCCAACGTACCTTTTTGAATGGCAGCCATCAACTTCGTTTCCTGCAATCCATTCGCCTTTGATTCATCCGATGAGGTGACGACAGCTTTTGCGGTTTCATTTGAAAACGAAACGTTCTGGACACTCCAGCCAATCAAAACGAATGCTACTATACTCGATGCTACCAACAAGAATCGAACAGCATGCTGCCCAGTAGGAGTCTCGCGTGACATCCAGCCTAATTCAATCAATCGTCTGTCTGTCGTCGGTGTCGTGTAGACCATTTCGCTAACGACTTCAGCTAGCGTAATCTGCCTCTTTTCAGCTAAATATGCTGTTACATCGATTTCATTGATCAATTGGTGCCGTCCGTTTTCTTTTAGAATACTCTGCATGACACTATCTGGATCGTCTACAAGATGCATGGCTTGACGATCCCGGTATAAGGATATAGTTCGTAAATAAGCCGGTCTTAAAAATGGAATCCAACTGCCTAATAGTAATGCGAAACGTTTTTCCTCGTCATTATGCTTCAGACGAAGCAACTCCCGAACTCGTTCGAACTCATTTCGCTCCCGCATGGCTTTCTCTGGTAAAAAAAACACGTTCGTTCGGAACAGACTCACGCCTCTAATCGGCGATACGTCGTCTCCGACGATATAGATGCGTGGTGTCTTTAAATTCAAACGTTCCGATAACGACGCGATATCATGATATAGTTCCGGAAAACGATATTCGGTTACCTCAATGCCTTCTTGTTGCAATCGGATCACCGAGGAAAAGAGTCGTAATATTTTCCAGGCGAGCCAGACAATCGTTAGCCCCATTAAGACAAGGCCCAAAGCGCCCAGTTCAAAAGACAGGTAGACCAGTGCCCCTACTGTCGCAATCGCATTTAAAAACAAAAGCCAGAAGTATATTTTTCCTTTCATGCCAGTCCTTCTTTCTATGTGTCTCTTCTCTTTATTCTTTAGTTTAGAGTAACATTTTCAATTTTGTCGTGCCTATATTTTTCCATTCCTTACTCTTTATCGGTCAACTTCTTGTGATTTCAAAGCAAAAAGCACCTTATCTCAAAAAAGATAAAGTGCTACAGACTTAAAGTGATGACGGTTTTGGTTCACGCAGGAGATGCTTGATGTCCTGGAACGTGACGAACGTCTTATTTTTTGCATCGTACAGTTTATAACGTAAGGATTTTAAGCTAGAGAACAAACCGATCGTCGTCGCCTTTTGAAGCGGTGGTGTCGAGACGTGTGCTTTCTCTAGATGATAGTTCGGTACACGCGGACTCAAGTGATGGACATGGTGGAAACCGATGTTTCCTGTCACCCACTGTAATACTTTAGGGAGTTCGTAATATGAACTACCTTCGATCGCAGCCTTGACGTAATCCCATTCGTTTTCATCTTCAAAGTAGGAATCCTCGAATGTATGCTGGACATAAAATAACCAGATACCAAGTACGCCTGCTGTGAACATCGTTGTCCCTTGGATGATCAAGAATGCTTGCCAGCCAATCCAGTAAATTAAGAGACCGTACAAAACGATCAGTGATACGTTAATCAGATATGTGTTAAGACGCTCTTTCTTCCGTGCGTCTTTCCGGTTGAAACGACTTGTCACCAAAATCAACAGCAACGGACCTAGCCCGAACATGACGAGCGGGTTCCGATAGAGTCGATATTTCAATCGCGTCCATTTCGATGACGCAATGTATTCTTCGATTGTCATTACCCAAATATCACCGACGCCCCGCTTGTCCAAGTTACCGCTTGAAGCGTGATGAATCGCATGTTCTCGTTTCCACTTTTCGTATGGAAATAGCGTTAGCACACCTGTAATGGTTCCTACGATTGCATTCGCTTTTTTGTTTTTGAAAAACGAACCATGTGTACAATCGTGGAAGATGATGAACATCCGCACGACGAATCCCGCGGCGATCATCGCAAGCGGTACTGCGAGCCAGGCTGACACGTGAAGTGCTTGATACGCCAAAAACCAAATGACGAGAAACGGCAGGATCGTATTGATCATCTGTCGGATGCTGGCCTTGATGTCTGCCTTCTCAAAAGGCGAGACATGTTTGCGCAGCTGTGCGATTTTTTCTTTACTCATGTATTACTTCCTCCTCGGGTTGTTCCAGCGTTCACGACGCTAATGATGATGATGCCTAAAAAATGAAAGAATTGAGCGGCGTACGTGACGATGTCCTCGGAGATTCGAACGTAATCATGCCCATATTGATTAATCGCTTGAATATTTTTAGTACCAAGTAATGATATCATATCATATATTTTTCAGGATTTTGATTTATTAGAAAAGTTTTTAAAAAAATAAGGCTGACAAAAAAGAATGACGCGTCTTTTCACGCCCTTTCCTCAGGCGAGACTCAAGTCAGTTTTCCTGCCTTATTTAGGCATGAAAGTGGGGCTTGTTTGTCTCTGATAGCGCAAACATACGCTTTTTCCTGTAGGAGTGGCGTATGACGCGTCACTCTTTTTGTTATGAGATAAAGGTGACAGATCATCACTCTGCCACCCTGACCTTTGTAGCGAATGACTGTTGAGTCAGCCTCACTGTCATGTATTAGACAATTGGCGGTGACACCAAGATTTGTTCAGCGTTCCATTTTAATCGATTGACGACATTCGCTCCAGACCACCGTTCAATCTGTTGATATGCCGGCATAAGATGAAGATGGTCTGTTGCTTTTTTAGCGTTGGATGCGATGAAGTGTACCCATCCTTTTTGAACGGCACGCTGACAAAATAGTTTCTTCTCTTCTCCATGATGACCGAGAATACTGTGTGTCGCCAGTTGACAACGCACGCCCTTTTCAATTAGCTGGACCAAACGTTCAGGATGCTCGAGAAGTTCTGCGTTATCTTCCGGTTGCGCAAGGATTGGCAAATACCCGTCTTCGATTAATCCGGTCATGATTTCTTCCGTATAGACCGGTAGCGGATCGTCGGGGCAATCGATTAACAGATAGGCGGTATCCGCTAACGTCAAGACGTGCCCTTGGTTGACCGCATCACGCAATCCGAGTGTCAAACGCGTCTGTTGTCCCGGATAGACGAGGACAGGAATCTGTCGCTGGGCCAGTAGAACATTCAGCTCTGCTACGATCAATTGGACTTCTTCTGCTGTCGCATGCGTCGCATATGGTGTTGCGATGATTCGGTGCACCTCTTCCGCAGCAGCACGCCGTGCCATGCGGATCGTCTCTTCGACATGAGTCGCTCCCTCATCGACCAACGGCAAAAGATGATTATGAATATCGATCATCATCGTTCCCCCTTTTCTCATTCGTCGTCCCATAAAAAATGATATCATAAAAGGAAACGGAAAATTCATACATATCCTGACGTTAGAAGGAAGGAGGATGCCTTATGCATCGCGCCTTATCCGCTTTACAATTCTATACCTCTCACACGGAAGTTGATATCAAGCGTCTCCATGAACGAATCCTGCTGTCCTTGTCTTCCTCTTCTTCGCTTCAGGCGACCTGCCTTCATCTGACAGGGATAGCACCCTCGCGACCGTTTCAGCAAGATACGGTTCGTCCAGAAGAGTGGCAACGATTTTTGGACGGTCATCCACACGAGAGCATCGCCGACTTTTATGGTTTCCTTACATCTGTTCCTTTACTAGATGAAGGAGACGAGATGCCGCTCGAACAGACGACGCCCAATGCAGTACCGAAAAAGCGAGTCTTGTCCTGGCGACTCGTCCTCCTTGCGCTCGCTTGCTTCTGTATTGGTGCGCTTGCTACATGGGGATATCAGACATGGGCGAAGAAAGACGTAATCTATCATTTCGTCTCCACGAAATCGAGTCCGATTTATCGTCATCCTGATTCCTCGACCATTCTTCAATCCGCCGACTTTGGTGATGCATTCCCTGTCCTCGATATCGTCAAGGATCGTGCGCGTATCCAGCTCCCTGACCGGACGCAGGCATATATGAAAGCGAGCGACCTATCCGAAAAAACGATTGGTTCCATGATGACGGATCAGGCGTTGTTGAAATGGACGGACGCATATATGACGCTTCCAAAACAAACGCGAGCGACCGATCTATTGGATGATCCCGCTACGACATGGGTCGGTCTCGGATCACCGAAACAGAAAATCAAAACGGCTGTAGATGAAACATGGACGTATGAGTCATTCACCGTACACCTCATCGATGATCGCGCATACGCCATCGATTGGAAGAGCCCACGCCTTTCCCAAAAAGAGTTAGCGCGTCTTGGGACGTTCCAGCGAACGAATACAGCGGGACGACTGCGCATAAGTACCCATTATCAATTACAGATCATCGAGTCCGAGTCGCGTATTCAGCTGATTCGTCTAACAAAACGGATGTAAAGCAAAATCAAGAAAAAACCGCTCTCTTTATGCTATTATTAGATAAATAATGGAATTTAACGGAGGGTATCCTATGAACATTTTAGTAACGGGAGGCGCTGGCTATATCGGCAGCCATACCTGTCTCGAACTGCTGCGAGAGGGTCATGAAGTCATCGTCGTCGACAATTTAAGTAACAGTCACCGGAGTGCTCTTGAACGTGTCGAACACATCGCGGACCGTACGGTCACATTCTATGAGTCGGACGTGCGGGATGAATCGGCACTCGAACGGATCTTCCAAAACCATTCGATTGATGCTGTCATTCATTTTGCCGGTTTAAAAGCGGTTGGTGAATCGGTATCACGCCCGTTGTTCTACTATCAAAACAACCTGATCAGTTCGCTCGTCCTACTCGAAGTGATGGACCGACATGATGTCAAAAAACTTGTCTTTAGTTCATCTGCGACCGTCTACGGTGTGCCGGAGACGACACCAATCACCGAATCTGCTCCGCGCTCCGCGACGAATCCTTATGGTGCGACGAAACTGATGATCGAGCAGATGCTTGAAGACATCGCGTTCGCTGATCCGACGTGGGATATCACATTACTCCGCTACTTCAACCCGATTGGTGCCGATATGAGTGGTCTGATCGGTGAGGATCCAAACGGTATTCCGAACAACTTGATGCCATATGTGACACAAGTTGCTGCTGGAAAACTCGATACCCTTCAAATTTTCGGAAATGATTACGATACGGATGATGGTACGGGTGTCCGCGACTATATCCATGTCGTCGACTTAGCGAAAGGACATATCAAGGCACTCTACCATGATCATTCCGGGATCGAGGCATTCAATCTAGGAACGGGACAAGGGACAAGTGTGCTTGAACTCGTCGCGACGTTCGAAGATGCGACGTCTCTGCAAATCGATCGAAAGATCACGGCACGACGTCCGGGTGATGTCGGATCGTGTTATGCGGATGCTTCAAAAGCAGAACGCCTCCTCGGATGGAAGGCGGAGAAAGACTTGTATGATATGTGTAAGGATGCTTGGCGCTGGCAATCTAAGAATCCAGACGGGTATCAAAAATAATAGGTAGGATAAATCATTTTACCTGCAATTAAAAAGGGCGATCCACTTCCGATACGAATTCGGAAATGGATCGCCTTTTCAAATTAACCTACATACTATTGATCTCCTCAAAAGAACCTTTAACCGCTTCACATCCAGGAACGATTCAATCGTTCACTCCATCGTGTAAAACGCATCGAGCGTGGCGGTAACACCATCCGACAAAACGTATGGTAATCAATATCCGAGACATAATGGATGAGTCGCATGAGCGCAAACGCAAACGTCAAGGTCGATCCGATCGCGAAGCTGAGACCGTATCCGGAAAAACCGAACGGTGCGATCAACAAGGCTAAAACCCCATTAGAGAAGAAAAATACGCATGAAATCCATGCTGCCCCTTTTTGATCTTCAAAATAGAGTAACAAGAGGGTCAAGACGAGAACCATCGCGTTCGAGAACGCACCGATCGTCGTCATTTGGAAGATGCTGATCGTTGCTTCAGGTAATGCGAGGTAACCGAGCAACGTCGAGGCGAACAATAAGGTGAACAGCGTAAACAACCCTTGATTTCGAAACAGTCGTTGTAATTCCTGTCGTAAGACGAGTAACATCGCGTCCCGCGCTTTTTCAACCTGATCCAGCGTTCCTCCCTCGTTCGCGTATCCATAGAAGATGCGATACCGTTCATAGAAACGCGTCTCGACGGAAACGACGAAGATCGTCATCGTCGGGATGACCGTCAAATAGGATAAGAAGATCGCCGTATCGTATAACGGATGATAACGGAATGTCCCGAGATGAACAGCACCGCCGTCAGAGAACCAAATGACCCAGTTCCCGACCCACACCCCGATATTGTAGAGAAAACTCGTCCAAAAGAGCGCCGGGTAACGATCAAAATAACTCAAGTAGGTAAACTGATTTTTCGTCCCGCGTTGCGGGAACGTCAACAACATCGAGGTGAATAGACCGAATAACGTGATAATCATGCCGAATGTGAAACCTGCCGTTAAGGCAAGACTTGGTGTCACGATACCCGTTACATACTCCATCAGATACCGATCAATCAGTAAGACCGATCCGACAGCTACGATACCGCCAATCAAAAAGCTGTATGCGACAGCCTGATAGAACTTCGCGGCACTTAAGAATAGGAAGTGCACCCAGATCAAATTGATCGTCATGAACAATATGAAGATCAGCCCGTTCAACAAGAACGGAAGTTTTGAGAAGCTGAGAAAGATGAGAAAGGCGATACTGCCTAACGCCATCGTCATCTTCGTCATACCTAGAAATGCAGGAAACAGATCTTCATATCGTTTCTCGTAGAAACAGTCCGCCAAATAGCGCGTGACGACGAGTTGCTGAATACCGAGCAACACTTGTGAAAAAATGAAGCTGTATGAGACGACCAGATTGAAGGTCGTCCGTTCTTCAAAAGAAGCAATCGACAGGAACGTCGTCAGCCACTGGGTCACAGCGATCGTCAAGATGACGATGAGCCATGGACCGGACGTGACAAGTCCAGCGAAAGCATATGCCTTTAACCGAGATGAGAAATAGTCCTCTTGAAACAATTTTTGAAGCTTAAACCCGATGCCCGCCATACGTCACCCCCCTCTCTTGATACAATGTTTGATACTCCGAGATGAAGCGGTGCGTCTGGTAATACGCAAGCGCGCGTTCTTTCCCATTTCGTCCAAAGCGAATCGCTTCTTCCGGATGTGACTGGAACCAGGCACACCGTTCTGCGATCCGGCGAGGATTGACCGGTGGCACGACGAATCCAGCCGGACCGTAAGGATCATCCTCACGTCCGTTGATCAGCTCGGAACATGCACCGACATCAGTGACGACCCACGGTATCCCTGCAGCCATGCCTTCTAGGACAGCCAGTGGTTGACCTTCGGAAATACTCGTCAACAAGCAGACATCAAATGATGGCAGATAGCTCCGGATATCGACCTTTCCGACGAGTTTCACACTCTCTGATAGTTCAAAGAGATCGATTTGTTCTTGGCATTCACGGGCGTATTCCGGATCCTCTTCAAGCGGACCCATGATCGTCATTTCAAATGGAACGTGCATTTCCTGTAAAACCTTCGCGGCATGGATCATCGTCTTGATGTCCTTGATTGGAACAATGCGGACGATTGCGCCGATCCGGAGTACATCTTGCTTTGGAGTATGTCCTAACGCAGCAAGTCCTGTCGCATCAATTCCATTCGGGATGACGCGAATTTTTTCGGCAGGTGCTCCAAGTTCACGCTGCAATTCACCGTTTCGGTCAAAGAGCGTGATGATATTGTCCGCCCCAGCGTAGGCTTCGCGTGATAAGTGATGGAAGAACTGCACCCAGTGCATGCGGTATTCTTGTGGAATCCACATCGCTTGGACGAGCTCCTCTTCTCGTTCACGGGAGTAGATCCCGTGTTCCGTTAGGACGAACGGGACGTGTTGGCGTTGTTTGATCGCCGCTGCGACGAGTCCCGCATATCCCGTCGACGCAGAATGGATCAAATCGACGGTCGGTAAGTCGGCTTGGAGCAGTTCCAGAACAGGCGCATACATGCTACGCCACATCCATAAATAATCGATGAAGGAGCCAGCTTGTCGTTCTTCCCGGTAACTCGTCTTGACGAGATCAAAAAAGAGACGACTTGAGAAAAATTGCGTCGATGTTCCGATCGCCTGACCGAAGAGTGGGAAAATCGACGTGTTCGTCGCTTGGAATCGCATCCATCGTTTGATATCCTCTTCCTGCTCCGGCGTCAACGTCTGTTTTAGCGGACGCGTCTCATGCGTTTGATCGAGTGGAAGGTTCGTCACACCAACGACGTTCGCGGGAAGCGTGTAACGGAACTCTGCTTCCGTCATGCGTGTAGGTGTGATCGTGATCAGTTCAAACTCATGCTCTGTCATTTGTTGAATCAGCATATGTGCCCAACTAGCGACGCCACCACTGACATAAGGGTAACTCCCTTCTAACACTAAACCAATCTTCATTGGGATCCCTCCAGTACCGGTATGCGCGCGAAGTTCTTCTTGAGTTCTACTTCGTATAAATCGTCCGCATCTCCAAGTTTTCGCACTTGCCCGTACGCGAAGGACCCGGTCTCCAGTTTTCCTTCATTGACACGAACGACCATCTTCGAAGGAAGGAGCATTTGACTACCTGAAATCTCAATCGCTGTTTTAGAATAACGAACATCGATTTTCGATTCTTGATACAACTTCATTTTTTTGTAGCCATCGTACTGTGTCATACTCTCGAGATACGGATAATCCGTATGGATCGTTTTGAACATCTTTTCTATCGAACGTTCCATCGTCGGCCATCCTTGCCCTTTTGAGCGTCGTTCATCAAGGACGTCATCCGGGTGGATGAAATGCGAGACAAGTCCGAAGTTCGCGACCGCATCTGCTAAGACGAACATGTCTTCAGGCGATTCATTGTATCCGCTTGTGATCCGGGGGAAGTTATAGAGATTCTTATGAACCGGATCTGGCTCAAACTCTTGGATGTAACTTCCTTTTGACGGGTCTCCGATATAGAGAGACGCGATGATCATTCCATCCGGAAACGCCTCATTTAAGACAGATAGACCTGTCGGACCGATGATGTTAGAAGGTGGTACATAACTGCGTAGTTGTTCTTTCGGGAAGAAATACTGATGTGCCGTTTTCACTTCTTCGATACCTTTCATCATCTGCTTACGGTTCTCCCAAGTGATATAGCCGAGACTCGGATCCATCGTCTCCCCGTTAATGATGAGTGGTTGGTGGTTATATCCATGTAAACCAAGTTCTCCACCCATCTTCAATAAGCCGCGTCCAAAGTTCAGCATCGGAAAACGAATGTTTTCAATCAATTGTTTTTCCGTATCATAAATCGCATTCTTGTAGCTTCCGATGATGAATCCGGAATAAATGACATCCTGTTCCTTCGCGACCCGTTGCATATCTTTCCACCAGATTTCTGCAAAGAAATCTTTAACGGTCAAATCATAGTTTTTCTGAATCGCTGGATTGGAGGCATCTGGTACGGGTGCCGGGAAATCATCGAAGTGCGCTAGCTTTACAGCGACTTGCTGACTGACGAATGTCGGAAACAGTAATGACAGGGACTGGACGAGTAGACCACGCGAGTTTTTTTCGAGTAACGAAGAAGTATTCCAGAACAAGACCTCTCCTTTTCCGTATTCATGGGTCCATAAAATCGGATTCCCATCAGCCTCGATTTTGACGTCGGCATCTTTTAACGTCACATCCGCAATACTATGGACAAACAAAGTAGAAGTCTTCGGTAAATCGATATACCCGGGAAATAAATCTTTTTTGAATGTCATCCCGTTAACATCCTCTTTAAAATCACCAAAGCGTTCTACCCCTACTAAGTCGCCCCATTTCGGATCAATGAAGCGACCAGCGATGTACAAGCGACCTCCTTGTTGGACGAACTTTCGGATGGTCTCGTACGGCCATTCTTTCGTATGTTCACCGGATAAGACAAGCACTGTCCGGTCACTCGGTTGAAGTGTCTTGATGTCTGATGTACGAATTTGTTGGTGATCGATTTTCGCATATTTCAACGCGTACGAGAAATTTTTAATTGCCCCTTTTGACAGGTCACTATCATTTTGAAGCAAGTAGACACGAAGTGCTTCCCCTTTTGCTTCAGTCGTTTTCGTATTTGCCGTCTCGAATGAACGGACCTTCGTTTTTTCAGAAGGAATCAGTCGATGTGGATAATCGAGACGAAACAGCTGTACGATGCCCATCGTCACGAATAAGACGACAAATAATCCAATGAGATGGCCATAAGGTTTCTTGTTCATTGGTCTCCTCCTTCCAAACGCTCCAATATGAAGCGATGCTCTTCTGGAATATCCTCTTCTGCTACTGTTGTTCTTAACTGATGGAGCACCGGACCGATCGAAGTCCAGTCCTGCCGTTGAAAGTAATAACGAATCAACGCTAAATATCCGTCTGGCAACGTCGGATGGATCTGAATCATCTCTTTGTAGAAGGAAATCGCTTTTTCCTCTTCGCCTTGACGTATCGCCATTTCCGCTTCCGCTTCAATCCGGACGAGATCCGTCGGATAGAGAGCGCGCATTTGTTCTAGCACGAGGTGAAGTCGCTCATCGAGTCGACCGATACCGCCTTCATCTAATAGACCACTGTCGAGGAAGGTTTTACATTCCTGAATGAACAGATGATACGTCGTCACGTCTACCGGATTGAGTTGTTGTTCCCGTAGCCGAAGATTTGCTTCATAACGGTCAAATAAGGAATTTCGGACCGTCGCTGCGTAGTGGACGGTTTCCGAGTCATCATGATCAAGTCCGTATTGCAAATACTTCCCAGTCTCCTTCAAGGACGATGTCGTCAAATGAATCATCGATTGCTTCCGGCGTTTCGCATCCATGTTCAATGCCTCCTTGATCGGAACCATCTCCATATTGTCTGCAGCTTGCTGTTGAAGTCCTTCGAGATTCATCACGTCGAACTGCACATATTCATCGTAATCCAGTAACGTATCGGAAGAAGCAAAACGACGGGAAATCAGATAAGCCAGTCCCCCTAGTACTTCACCAAGAAGTGGTAGGACGGCACTGAACAAGCACACGAACGTTAAGATCCCTCGCTCTTGCTCTGGCAATCGAAAGACGAGTACACGATAAGCCAATACGATGAGTAAAAGATGAAGTACATAAAGAATGAGCAGGAGTGCCGTCATTGGACACGCCCTCCTTTTTGAACGTACACAGCCTTGATTCGTTCGAGGAATCGGTTCGCATGTTCTTGAGGTGTTCCGGGTAATAAGAATTGAAGATGCTCCGTGTTTTCATCAAAACCGATCAGGTCGATTTCACGCATCGATTGCCGCAAGATCAATTCCAGTTCAATCAGAGAAAACGGTGTATTGCGAATATCAAGCTGTGCGAGGCTATACGGCTGACCATAATGCTCGCGTCGATATTCTTGGTATTTCACTTTCTCCTCGAAGTGCTCCCGTTTGAAGATACGCGTGCCTTCAATCAATTCATGACGCGTCTCGATCCATTCCATCAACATTGCTTTCTCGATGCGCGACCCTGTCCAATCGACGATCAATTGCATGACGTGCATCTCATAGTTCGTCAAACGTTCGAAGGCGATCGATTGAATGACGACGACTTCCTGGATGCGTCCGTCATAACGGATTGGCGCAATCAGTAACGGGACATCCGTCTCATCAATTGTCCGGATGGCAATCGCCTGTTTCTGAAACATCCGTTGATAGATGCCTTGTTCCGGATCGATGAACATCGTTTGCGGCAACAGTTCCTTATCACCAAAACGAATATGCAAACGAAGCGTACGACGTGACGCATCAACGTGATAGATCGCGATTTCCTTCGCATCGAAGGAATCCTGTAAGATTTGCAACAGCTTATCGCGTACGATGTCCGCGACAGATTGATCAAGTTCTGTTCCGATCCGGTAAATGTTCGTCAACGTGTGATTGGATTCAAGCACTTTGTTACGCATTGCCTCTTGCGCAACGCGCAATTTTTCGAGCGTATCGCGCAACCGTTCGTTCTCTTCTGTCACTTCCTCTTGTCGTAAGCGTAAGGATAGATAACGTTCTTGGAAAGAAGTACTGAACATGCCGCATGAAATCGCAACTAAGAAGTGCAAAATGATCCATGACAATTCGCCACGATCATAAACGAAGAGTAAGACGTCTTCTCCCGCCCAGGCGAGAGAACTCAGGTGATAAATCATCGTAAACAGGAAACTCGCGAATGCTCCGAGGAGTCCGTAACGGAGAGAAAAAAGTAAAATATAAAAAATAAGTGGGTCAATCGTCCAATTTAAGATCGAAAGGTTAAACATATAGTCTAAAGTGCCGATAATAAGAATACTAACGATCATCTCAATCCACTTGATGCCTTGCCGGTGCTGAGTATATATCATTTTATTCACTCCTTTTGTTTTTTATCGGTATGAAGATGGAAGAAATGTATCGTTGGAACACTACAATTTCATATCGAGAAGGGCAAACTTACTGAAAAGTAAGGGCGCAAAGACATGGGTCGTCGATCTCCGGATACCGATCGCCAGTCTGCAATGCCGCGGCCGCTCTCTGATAATTAATCAGGAGGCTATCAACATGGGTATTATCTCACTCAAGCGCATGACGTCTATTTTGTGCATTCTTTTATTAGGAGTGTTCTTCATGTCGTCACTAGACGCAAAAGCAGCAAAATCCAATCCACTGGACGATGCGAAGTCGTACAAAGTTTACTACGACGCACCGTCAGCAGCGAAAATCAAAAAGATGCAACAATACGATGTCATGATCATCGAACCGGTCTTTTATTCCGCTGCACAAATTAAACAGATCCAACAAAACGGAACAAAAGTATACGGCTACATCAACACGATGGAAGCAGACAACTGGAATACGGATTTGATGGGACAACTCGTCGAGTCAGACTTTTTCCATCGCGATGGTCAGCGTATTCATTACGCTGAATGGGATTCGTACTTAACGGATATTACATCGAAGCACTACCAAGCTGTTTTAATGAAAGAAGTCGAGAAACAAATCGTCCAAAAAGGACTAGATGGCGTTTTCCTCGATACAGTCGGTAACATCGATAACGAACATGCCGACCAGCCTGCCGTTCTTGAACAACAACGGGTAGGAATGACAAACTTCTTAAAATCACTAAAAACAAAACATGGGTCTCTATCACTGATCCAAAACTGGGGATTCGGAACGTTGAAATATCATACGTATCCTTATGTCGACGGCATCATGTGGGAGAACTTCAATTATTCAACGGTCGCCAACGATCAGTGGTCAAAGGATCGGATGACAGACCTCCAAAAATTGAGTCAATCTCAAGACATCAAAACATTGACGATTTCTTCTGTACAAGGAACAAAAAGTGCGACACTCGCTCAAAAGAATGGATTCCTTCACATGAAATCAAACGCCGATTTGAATTACAATAAATTCTAAACCCTTTCATATACCACCTTATAAAATGACAGTGAATCCCATCACTTGTCAAGTATCTGGCATATGCTTTACTTCGAAGATGAAGGACCATTTCCCTCTAAAATCTGAGGAAAATGGTCCTTTTTGTCTCGATATAAATCTATTATGTCAAATACTGATATACAGTATTTGACACTACTTGTTTTTAATTATATATTTTAGAAAACTATTTGTATAGATTGGATGTCTTATATATGATTCAAAACTGGATGATTCAAGGGTCCATGATATTCGCCCTGACGTATCTCCTTTTAGCCACATACCAACTGATTCGTAATAGAAATAGTGAAATCGCAGGCACTGTCATCCTGATTCTCTGGTTCGGCAGTTATTTGTTGATCATCGACGTCTTATTTTTATCATATGCATTGATCTGGCAAGTCATTCCTTTTGTTATACTGGCTTATCACCGAGAAAAAAGAGCGTTCTTCAGCATAGCGCTCATCACTCTAATGAATACAGGAATGAAGGCAGATATCGAGCAAGTGCTTCTTTCAGTAGCAGGCATCGTGATTCTCTCGTCACTCCTACAAAAAAAAGACATATCTCGCTCTACGCTTAGGTATGCTGCATCTTCTGATCGGAAGTACCATTTTGTTCTTCCTACCGGATCGAACGCTTTCCACGATCGTCTTTCATGTAAGTCTCATGTTATTGATGTACGGTATATTCCTCTATCTGTTGCCGCTGCAGCAACGCCACCGAAAACAGCTCGAGGTCTATCAACATTTAGCAGAGTATGATGCGTTGACGGGGCTTGCTAATCGGCGGGCATGGGAATTACGTGCCAAGACACTCGCCGGTCAATCTTCGACCTATCACTTGATCATCCTTGATTTGGATCAGTTCAAACAAGTGAACGACCAATATGGTCACTCTAATGGTGATGCCGTGTTGGAACAGTTCGCAAAAATTTTAGAGCGCAATACACGTCCAGAAGATTTAGTCGCCCGGATGGGTGGCGAAGAATTCATCGTGCTCCTGACCGATTTGACGGCAGAACAAGCGACTACCATCGCTGAACGGATCCGTCAGGAAGTCGAACGGCATACGTTCCGTCTATTAGACGGCTCTTCGATTCACGTCACGACATCGATCGGACTCTCTTCCGGAAAGCGCGACATTCCTGTCCAGCACTCGATGGAACTCTCAGATCAAGCGCTTTATCAAGCGAAACGATCCGGACGAAACATCGTTCGGATTGCAAGTCATCTGTTATAAAAGTAAACGACCCGAATGTATGATCCAAGCGGATTACACATTCGGGTCGTTCTAATACTTCGATGTCATCTGTTAATAAAAAACAGTCACCTCAGAAAAATCCATGATGACTGTTTAGGATAGATTAAAATTGAGAGATAGAAATCATACGTGCAATATCGTTTTGGTCGTAGTAAATAATGATGTCACTTTTACCAACAACATATTGATGATATGTTTTAATACCGTACCGTGCAAATACTTTTTTTCCTTTCTCCACTGTATAATCAGCTGTTCCATTACCTAGCCACAGATTTTTATATTTTCTTCCGAAGGCTTGTAAGATTTCTTGCTTCTGTAATTTTCGCTCAGACAAGGCGGGAACAAGGAAAACGATGCCTAAACGATTAGATTTAGGATACTGCATCGTTGCTGCGTTGCGATAGAGTAAGTCCTTTATCAACGGACCATGAAATACACCATCTGAATTGGCAAGACTGATCGTTCCTTTACTACCTTTGATTTGATTAAATGGCGTCGAAAATGGATACGCCCCTTCGAACGTTCCGCTTTTTTCAATATTCGCCCAGTGTCTCTTTAACCAGTCGACGTCGGATAAGCTTGCTAGCGGTGCTTGTGTCACTTTCCCTTTTAACGTAACGGATAGCCCTTCATACGTTGCCTTTAACGTATAACTCCCCGGTTTGACGCCATACAGTATTCCTTTCTTGATTTGGACCGTTTTTGATGTCATTGACCACTTAACTCCTGTACGAATCGATTTCGCTTTTCCATCAAATTGTTGAACTGTTAGCTGAAGTGTTTGCTTCTTTCCGGCTTGAATTGCCGCATGTACTTTCGGGATCAGGATCGATGTCGTGCGTTCCATGACTTTACTGCCGTCGTAAAGATTCGTTCCCTCTTCTGAACCAATCATGATCGTATTAGCTTGATCTGTCATCGCAATCGGTCCCTTAGTAAAGTCATCTCCCTTATCGAGAGATGTAAAAATACGGCGTCCTGAACGATCAAATAAACGGAATTGCTCATCCTCATCAAGTGTTGCAACATATGAACCGGAAGGATCGATCGCAACAGACTGGACTCCTCGATCTGTTTCTGTTACGAATCCACGTGGAGCGACCGTTTGAAAGTCATTTTTTCCATCGTAGACATGAACAGCTGTCGCATCTTCTGCGACGACAAGCACATCGTCACGCGTGACATCTATGTCATTTAAAACCGTGTCATCTACGGAAGGGATTTCACGAATAAACTTTCCGTCGTGTGTATAAACGTAAACAGCTTCTTCTCCTTTAACATATACGTATTGCTTCGAAGTCAATAGTTCTCCGAATTGTTGTGTCCCTCGAACAAACGTGACGACTTTCTTATCTAAATCATATCCAATTAACTTACCTTCATCTGATTCATCCGCCAAAAAAATGACGGTATGTGAATTTGGAACGAAGACTGCATACGAAAAGTTTTCTACTTTTTCTTGATTGATAGAAATCGTCTGTACTTTCGATTGCATGGGTTGTAACGTAGCATCATAGACAACAAATCCAGCTTCTACTAAAGCAATATGACGCGTCCCGTCATCGGATACGGTGAAGTCTTTCATGTTTTCTTCCAAAGTGTGTATTTTAGCACCTGTTTTTACGTCGAACGCTTTACTTCCGAATTCATTTGCATCCATCGCCCAAACATGGGATTGATCTGCTGATATGACCAGCTTCTCTGCTGAAGCGATAGAAGCCGTATTTGGAAACGAAACGAGTGCGGAAACGTTACTTCCACCAAGGCATAGTGCACTCACGATCCCAATCACTAAACTTTTTTTCATGTTCCATCTCTCCCTTTGGTTATCTATCCATTTTTTAAGCTGTTCCCTGCTCGAAATAGGACTTGATACGCGCAATATCTTTTGACTCGATCGTCAGCGGTTGCTTTTCGATATAAGCGCGCAACTGGTTGACGTCATTCGTAACAATCGTCTTTTGACTTGTCACGTCGAGAGCGGTCTCATGATCGAATAACACGACACCTTGAACCCAAAGGTTTTTTGCGATCGGACGTAAATTATTTGCTAAACGGTAGACATGCGTCCCTACTTGTTTCGTCGGATTGTAGAACTCCTTACCGTATACGCCGCCTTGACGTCCCGTTTTTTCGAGATACCAGTTTTTTTCTGCTTCGTCACCGTAAACGCGTCCACGCATCGACTTCATTTCGACGACATAGATGCCTGTCGGTCCAACGACGACTGAATCCAGTTCGCTTTGCTTACCTTGCCAATCAATGAACACGTTCGTGTAGATATCGTAGTTCTCAGGCAGCTTTGCTAACTGACTTGTCAATCGCTTCTCACCGTTTAAACCGTGGAGCTGGATTCGGTACTCTTCTGCTGAAATTCCCGCTCGTGATGAACTTCGTTTCGAGAAGTAGACAACAAGAATAATACCCACGACGATACCGACTAACGGTTGCAGGAATAATAGTAAAAACGCAACTACAAGACTGAGTATGATCTGCAGCGTTCCTTTTTGTTTTTCTTGCTTGTATGTTGAAATCGATTGCTGTAGATGTTGCGAACCATTATGAACCTTCGCCATGGATGAATACTCCCTTTCCTTCAGTCATTGGACGGGCTTCAGAACGTGGTCCTTGAATTCCCGAAACGCCTAATCGATAAAATTCCTGATAGAGTGCCTGCTTCTTTGCAAAAGAAACGTGATGACTCATCATGACTTGTTCATTGATACGTCGTGCATAGTTCCAGGTCGTCGGTGAATTTAAGAAATTCCGCCATTTTCGGAACGTCCGAATCATTTGATCGACTTTGCGGTCGTCCAGTACTTCGTAAACACATATCTTCATCAACTTACTTAAATAAAAATAACGGTGGATACTACGAATAATATAAGATACAAAAAGAGAAGGAATCGCGATCATAACTAACCCTATAACAATGGTTGCTATTACTTCTGTTTGTTCTGCCATTCAAACACCCCTTTCATCTATTCATATTCTACAATCTGTCTTACATTTAATTCCTTTTATTTTTCTCTAATGAAGTAAAGTGTTTTTTTATTTTTGTAATATACCTATAACAATTTTTGAAGCCATTAAAAAACGTGTACACCCCCTCGGGCGTACACGTCTGATTCACTGGAATCGTTTCAGGAACGCTTTTAATTCTTCATGCATTTCAGGATCCTTCATCGCATATTCAATCGTCGTCTTGACGAAACCGAGTTTCTCACCGACATCATGACGGTTCCCCTCGAAATCAAACGCATAGACCGCTTGGTCCGCATTCAACCGTTCGATCGCATCGGTCAATTGAATCTCGCCCCCAGCGCCTTCTGATTGATTCTCCAAGTAATCAAAGATATCTGACGTCAAGACGTACCGACCCATGATCGCAAGATTCGAAGGCGCTGTCCCGGACTCCGGTTTCTCGACGAATCGGCGGACCGGGTAAAGTCGTCCCTCTTTATCGAGTGGATCGATGATTCCGTAGCGATGTGTTTCTTTCGGTTCGACTTCTTGGACACCGATGACGGACTGACCGGTCTCTTCGTAGGCGTCCATCAACTGCCGGATCGCCGGCGTCTCCGATTCGACGATATCATCACCGAGCAAGACGGCGAATGGTTCGTCGCCGATGAATTGACGAGCCGTCCAAATCGCATGACCGAGTCCTTTTTGTTCTTTTTGGCGGACATAAAAGATATTCGCGAGATTCGTCGAGGCACATACTTTCTCGAGTAAATCTAGTTTTCCCGACGCTTGAAGTGCAGCTTCTAGTTCATATTGATGATCAAAATGATCCTCGATCGCACGCTTGTGTTTCCCGGTCACGATGATGATATCTTCGATTCCTGCGGCAGCGGCTTCTTCCACGATATATTGAATCGTCGGTTTATCGAGGATTGGTAACATCTCTTTCGGCATGGCTTTTGTTGCCGGTAAAAAACGTGTGCCGAGCCCCGCAGCTGGAATAATGGCTTTTTTGATTGGTTTTTTCATGACATTCGCTCCTTCGATCATTCAGTATGCAGCCAGTTCATCAGGTTGCGGTAATTTTCGATGCCTTGTGTTTCATATAACCCAGGTTTCGTCCGCACATGTGGGAGTGGTCGTTCGACGATCTCGACCATCTTTTCTGCGAATCCCGTGACGTCTCCTTCAGGGACGAGGTAACCATTTTGACCATCTTCGATGATTTCACGCGGTCCGTACCGAACGTCGTAAGCAATGACAGGACAGCCGACATTAATGCTTTCCATGACGGTTAGTCCGAATCCTTCAAAGCGACTCGTCAATAACGACGCACGGGACGCAGCGAATACTTGGTCCGGTGTCGATGTGAAGTCGTGAATGAGAACATCTTCCTCGATATTCAGTAAATACATCATCTGCTTCATCAACGCTAGTTGTCCATCCTCATCCGCTCCATACAGCGCAAGCTTCGTCGGATGTCCCGATCGTTTGAAGATTGCGTAACTGCGGAGCAAGTGCTCGAGTTGCTTTTGTTTTCCAAAGCGTCCGATAAAACAGAATTGATCCTCTACATGCGTCCGGTCGATCTCGACCGGTTTGATCGAGTGCGGAATGACTGCGAACTGATCATCCGGTATCGGAAAACGCGCTTGAATCTCGTCTTTTTGATGTGTCGTCAAGACGAGATATTTTGCCACACGATCCGATCCTTTGAGAGCGGTTTGGTAAGATTTTTTGATTCGTTGCTGATCTAATTCCAAATGAGAATTATGGAACACGAGAATATTTTTTGTCCGTACCTGACAGTTGAGCAATGACCAGTCGAGAAGTCGCGCATCGTTGAAGACGATATCTCCATCCGTCAACCGATGATTGAAGTAGTAGAGAAATAAATCCTTTTCAGTCTGAAAGGTATGGACAGGACGTCCAAGTTGGTAGGTTTGAATCGAAATCAATTTATTCCGTTTTTGTTCCTCATAATGTTTTTCGCAGTAGATATGACCTTCTTGGTCATAAAATTGTTCATGAATTTTTTTATGCGTTTTTGGTGAGTATCGAATCTTGCGATGCAATCGACCGTTATCGTTATATTGCCAGCGCTCGACTTTTTTCTTCGATGCAGGACTCATGAAGTCTTCAAATGACAGCTGATCACCCGCTTCATGGTACTTCCGGTATAAGACATATGTGTCCCCGTCATAGTACCGGACTGTGTCTGTGTCTACCTGCACAGCTCGTAATCCTTCGATTCCCCGGGAAGTCACAAGCGGTGTCGTAGCTTCATATAATCGATTTCCGGAGAGCCATTCGTAGATATTCTCGATTTGCGTCGTCTCGCTTAAAATGTTCTTTTCTCTAAAGATTTGTACGATACGATCGTATGCTGCATCATAGTTGGTTGTAAGGATCGTTGTCGCATAGCCAAGGTGTTTTTCGATCATTGCGATTCGACTGAGGAGCGACTTCGTGCGTCCCCCATGTTGTGCCGGTAATGTCGAAGTCATCGTATACAGCATGATTCACACTTCCTTTTTCCCGTTCTCCGAACCTATTCTCTGTTAAGACAGACAGTCGCCTGTTTTCTTTTTCATATTTCAGCATCTTTTATTATTTCCGATCTGCCTCCCTCAGAAACTTCAACGAGCATATTGTTTACTCTTCCCTCTTTTTTAACGGTTTAACAGCAGGTCCTTCCATCACTGCCCCGTCGTGTGCAAAGCGCGAACCATGGCACGGACAGTCCCATGAGCGTTCGGCTGCATTCCACTTCGTATCACATCCCATATGGGTACACGTCGTTGAAACGAGATGAAGACTTCCGGCAGGATCACGATATCCCCCGACTGTCTTTCCATGATGCCGCACAAGTCCTCCTTCGTCAGGCTGAAGATCTTTTGCGTCACGATGTGCTTTTGATACTTTCCCTTTTACGAGTTCGATCGCGACATCCGCGTTATTCTTGATGAATTGGGTCGCGTCGACTGCTTTAAGTTTTGATCGCGTCGGATCAAACAGATGTCGAAACCGATTCGGTGTCCCAGTTAAAAGATCACTGAGTAACAGTCCTGCCGCAATACCATTCGTCATGCCCCATTTTGCAAATCCGGTTGCGACAAAGACGTTCGGGTCATCTGCTGTCATTTGACCGACATACGGGATGTGATCCAGTGTAATTAAGTCCTGCGCCGACCAAAATCGGTCGAACGTTTCCACTTGAAAGGCGTTCGTCGCAAAATCAGCTAAGTGCTGATAACGTGCCATCGTTTCCGTTTCGTGACCCGATAAATGATTTTCACCACTAAACAGTCCTAATCGACGACCGTCCGAAGTACGTGTGTGTCGTAAAGAACGACTTGGTTGATCGGCACTCATGAACATACCGTCAGGAAACGAATCGTCGACGAATCCTGAAACGATGTACGATCGATGAACTTCAAGCTTCGAAAAATATAATCCTTTGAAATCATGAAACGGAAAATGGGTTGCGATCACGACCTTCTTAGCTTCAATACGATGTCCATTCTCAAGGACGATCGTCGGTGTTCGATTACTTTCAACCGTCGTCGCCCGTGACTTTTCATACAGCGTCCCACCTTGTCGGACGAAATGTTCTGCTAAGCCCTGTAAGTACTTGACGGGATGAAACTGTGCTTGATCGCGCAGAACGACCGCCCGCTTCACGGTGTACGGCAACTTTTTCTGTACTTCATCTGTCGCATCGCCACCGTTTATATCAAGACGAGCATACGCTTTGATTTCACGATCCATCGCATTCTCTTTTGAAGAAGAGACATACAGATACGCGTCTTGGGTCTCAAGCTCACACGCTAGATCAAGACGTTCGACTTGATGACGAAGAAACGTAATGGCTTCTTCATTTGCTTGATAATAAAGTCGTGCTTTGTCCTCTCCTACACTTTTGATCAATTGATCATAGATGAGACCATGTTGAGACGACACCTTTGCCGTCGTATATCCAGTCGTACCAGCTGCCACCTCTTCTGCTTCAATAACACCCACGTCATACCCTCGTTCTGCGAGTTGCAAAGCGGTGACTAAACCGGCAATGCCAGCTCCAACGATGACGACATCATGTTTTGTGTCTGTCTCAAGGGGTGGATACGATACACCAGCAGATGATGCTTTCCAATACGATGACGGGAAACCGGATAATTCAGACATACAAAAACTCCTCTCTTCAAACAGGCACAACAATCAACTTCGATAGTATTAGTGCTTCCCTGTCTGCGACAAAACATGCACAAAAGATATTTTTTATATAAGAACGTCATCCGAAGTTTTTAGACCTTAAATATGAGCAACAAAAAACAGCCCCTTTTTAATCAAGAGGCTGTCCATATTCATGAACTTAGTTTGTCCGCTTGGCGTTCCAGCAGTCCGAGGCGACGAATCTTTTTCTCCTCGACGACGGCGACGATCGCGAGGGCGATCAAACCGAACAGTAACGCCGCATTGAAGATGATAAATGTATCACTCCAGCCGTGTAATGTAACCGAACCAATCGTTAGACCGTTCGTCTCCGGATCAGCGATTTTCGCTAGACCGACTTTTGCGATTGAATCACCGAACAAGTAACCGAACGTACCGACCATCCCGTTCGTGACCGTCGTCGCTTGTTTTGGTGCGAAGCTGATGACCGAGACACCGATCAAGAGCTGTGGTCCGTAGATGAGCGCACCGAGTGCGAACAATGACGCGTAAATCATGAGTTCACTCGTACCGTAACGATAACCGAGGACCGCGACAGCCGTCAGTAAGAGACAGATCGCTGCGACGAGCGCCCGGCGTCCTTTGAGTAAGTCGGATACGTAACCCCAAATCATACTGCCGCATAACGCACCAATTTCAAAGAAGAAGATCGTATTGACTGCACTCTCTGTGCTGAAGTGCAAGTGTTCCGTGACGTAGAGTGGTGCCCAGTTATCAATCCCGATCCGGACGATATAAACGAAGACGTTCGCGATACAGAGCGTCCAGATCCAGGGGTTCGAGATGACGTACGTTTTGAAGATTTGCCACTTCGTCATACTTTCAGCAGCGATATTTTCCGGTTCGATCGGTTCCTCGAAGATTTCTTCACTCCGATTCCACCCGAGCTCTTCCGGATCATCCTTCCCGATGAACAGACCGACAATCCCAATGACGAGCGCGATCGCAGCTGGGAAGATGAACATCCCGACGACACTGCCGTTAAAGAAGACGTTCGCTCCCCAAAGGGCGAGACCCCCGGCAATCGCTCCACCGATGTTGTGCGAAACGTTCCAGAAGCCGAGGTAGCGTCCACGTTTTTCAAACGGTGTCCAGCGAGCAATCGTCGAGTACGACGACGGTCCCCCAACCGATTGGAAGAACCCACTGAGTCCCCATAAAACCATCAAGAGACCGACCGGACTTCCTCCGGCACTCATCAACAGTCCCATCGCGGTGACAATTAAAGAAGATAAGATCAATAAGAACGAGATGACACGTTTCGTATTTTTCCCGTCAACGAAATAACCAAGTAACGTTTTCCCGATTCCGTATGTAATCGAGAAGGCAAAGCCGATATATCCGAGTTCCGTCGTCGTAAAGCCGAGTTCCTCTTTCAAGAGCGGTTGCGCTGCCTTGAAGTTGTTCCGGATGAGATACATCGCCATGTATGAGAAGAAGACGACTAAAAATGCCTTTAAGAATTGTTGTAACCATTGTTTCCGTTGTACTTCGATTGGTATGCCGGCATTCGGCAATTTTTTGATGCTGAAGAAGCCCATCTTCCATTTCCCCTATCTGAATCAGAGTCTTCGCATCATTTGTCCTGGAGCTGATTGAATCGACGGAGATAATCCCGGTAATCGGCGACGATATCCTGTCCGACGTTTTGCTGGATCGGTTGTGTCTTCGCGATCGCATAGGTCGGCGTACCAAACGAGACTTTCCGCAAGATGGCCTGACCGTCTGCTGAAAGCACGAAACGCATGAAGGCGTTCGCCTGCTTTTGTTGCGTCCGTCCTTTCAGCTTTGAAATCGCGTTGATCGAGTACGTATCGAGTGGAATGCTTTTGACCGGATAATACTTTTCGCGCAGCGATTGTTGATCCCCGATGAAATTGACCCCAAGCATCGCTTCCCCACTTGCGACATACGACGTCGGTGCAAAGCCGTTCGCCGTGAATAGTCGTGTTCGCTCGATTAGCTGGCGTAAGACCTCTTCCGCCTTCGTTCCGTATCCGTCAAAGACCGCTTGCAGGATCGTCGCACCGGTACCAGAATGGTTCGGATCCGGCAAAATCAACTCGTCCTGATACCGCTTTGCCGTCAAGTCAGCGAGCGTCTTCGGATACGGTGCCGCCCCGAACCGCTCGTTCCAGACGTCTGTATTAATGACGATCGCTAAGCGTTCGACTTCATAGCCGATCCAGTAGCGATCCGGATCCTGCAGTTCTGCTTGATCCATGTCGCTTGGGAACGGTGTCGACAAGCCGCGTTGTTTGAGCGTCTGGTGGGCATCCCACGTTCCGCCGATGATGACGTCGGCACGCGGGTGATCCGCTTCCTTCGTCACACGCCGGACGAGTTCTTCTGTCGAGAGACGCACGAACTCATACGTACAACCCGCCTGCTCACAATATGACGACAGCAAGGCGCGACCGATATCCTCTTTCGCGGAGACATACGCCGTCAAATGCGGAACGGTTTCCCGTGCAGCCGTTCCCTGCTTCGTCTGTTCATTGTTGCGGACGATCCAAATGCTCATGAGACAAATGATACTCAGCAAGAAGAGCATTCCTTTTCTCATCGATTTGCCTCCTTCCCGGTCGGCAGGAGTTGTCCGTTTAAATAGAAGGTGTTCCCATTGTCATCATCCATGTACTGGACGCTAAACAACGTCTCGTATACGGTGATGTTCAGCAGATTGGCACGCGTATTCTGCTCATTCTTGAACCGCTGGAGCTTGAGAATGCGCGGCTGCCGCTGACTCGCATCAAGTGCCTGACCGACTTCTTCGTAGTCCGTCATCGGCTCTGCTTGCGCCAGGCGACGCTTGACGTCTTCACGCTCGCGTGCGGTTAGAGTACGCGACCGTCCCGCTGCATACCATGTCACGACTTCCGCCTCAGCAAATTGACGCGCGAGCTGTTCCGGTTCGTGATAGGCGTTTAAGAACCGTGCTTTTAATGTCGTCGTTTGGGTGCTGGGACGTTTTGCAACACATTGTCCATTCAGTGTCATGCTTTCCCCGAGCGAGAACGTCCACGTCGTTCCGTTTAAGAAACGAAGCGTCCCGTCAAATGTCGCAGTATCTGCTGGACAGGTCCCGTTTGTCACCGTCTTCATTTGCTTCAATAGCGTCGTGATACGCTGGACTTCCGTTCCGTCTTCTACCGTCTGCTCCCCCCATGCCCGGTGACGTAATGTCAACTCCGTCGGCAGCGAGTCATCGGAAGCATTCAGTCGTTTTGGTCCATCGAGGACATGTAAGCGTCCGAAAACCGTCTGCTGAAGCAAAAGAAGACCGAGGGCAAACAAGACCCCCATCAGGAAGAGATAGGCGATGGTCGATGCTTTCATGATTCCTCTCCTTGCTTGATTCTTAGATTACGGGGCAATTGTTTCGTAAATCCGGTCGAATTGTTTCGTAAATGTATCATTTGTAAGCGATTACATAACGTTTGATCGGCTAATCGGAACGTAAGTGTGATACGTGTACCGCTCGCATCACTTTCCAGTACAAAATCACCGCCTTGTTCCTGCATCAAACGCCGACAAAGCGGTAGACCGAGTCCATTCCCGCTCGCCGTCGTCAGACTATGTTGCTCATCCTTCCATTCGGTCAGGACGGCTGGATCCATACCAATTCCGTCATCTGTCATGAGAAGTTGTAAGCTCGTGTCCGTACTGACTACTGCGAACTTCACCGTCATCGCGTCACTGTATTTGACGGCATTCTCGAGAAGATTTAACAAGACTTGTTTCGTCTGATCCGGTTGTCCGAGCACGTAAATAGGCGGAACATCCTGTTCGACTTGAATCCCTTGTCCGTCAAGTCGCAGTTGCATGATGAATAAGGCGTCTGCGAGCAAGGCATCGAGTGCGAACATCGTCGACGTCGCGTGGCGTTCGTTGCGCTGTTGTTTCGCCTGTTCGAGATTATGCGAGACGAGTCGTAATAAGCGCTGGCTCTCGATCTCGATGTAGTGGTAACAGTGCGCTGCTTCGTCTGGCGGCAGCTTCGGAATTAACTCGACGTAGCCCATGATCGCCGTCATCGGTGTTCGAAGTTCATGGGTGATGTGATCAATGAACGTTTGTTGGTCATTTCGTTGTTGCTCCAGTTGCCCGATGTTGTGCTGAATCGCGTCAGCAAGCGTCGAGAAGTCCGCTGCCAGTCGGTTCAATTCCTCATATGGATATGCCGGTAGCGCATGCGCATAGTGCCCTTTCGTCAAGGCGTGCGAAACGCTCCGTAAATCATCGATCGGTCCGATCAATGTCTTCGCCATCCGCCGCGCTGTCCAAACGGCAATCACGATCAACATCAGAAACACACCGGTAAAGACATAGGTAAATTGTCGAAGCAGTTCCGCTTCCGTCCGGAGATCGACGAGAAAGCGGACCGAGCCGATGACGTCTGTCTCACCATACAGCGGGCTTGAGAAGAACAGTACGGGAACATCGGTCTCTTTGAGGAACAGATAACTCGATTTTTCTTTTAAGGCTTGATCAATGTCCCCTGCGAGAAGTGGCAATTGATCGCGCTCCGAATCGGCAAGTAGTTCCGCGTTCGGTCCGAACAACTGGACGCGCGCGTCGAACCGGTCTGCTAAGTAGGAAGCAATCGGGACAGCCGTATCGGCGAGCGAGTCCGTCTCTTCGCTCGCGAGATAGTTCGTCGTATAGAGTTCTGCTTCCCGACTCAGTTTTTGGACAGACTCGACGGCGTTCTCATACAGGTTCGATTGAATAAAGGCATAGAGAATTAAAAAGAGGACAAGTAATGCCGGAACGAGGAGCAAAACGAAGTTTTCCGTGATGACTTGACGTAGCTTCATGCGTCGACCCACTTGTAGCCGACACCGTAAATCGTCTTGATCCGCTCCCCTTGCGCTCCGAGTTTCTTCCGTAAGCGCTGGACCATGATATCGACGGCGCGGGTCTGACCGGAGAAGTCAAAGCCCCAGACCTGTTCGAGCAGTTCGTCACGCTCGAAGACCCGTTTCGGATGAGTCAGGAAGAGTGCGAGTAACGCATACTCTCGGTACGTCAGCGGCAACGGTTGACCATCGAGACGAATGACGCGTTCTTCCGGATCAACCGATAAGAAGGGATCCGTCACGACAGGCATGGGTGGCGCGACCATCTTTACGCGTTTCAACAGATTTTTCACACGTAAAACGAGCTCTGTTCCATTAAACGGTTTGGTCATATAATCATCCGCTCCGAGCTGCAGCCCGATGATTTTATCGTTCATTTGATCACGTGCTGTCAGCATCAAGATTGGTAAATCAGGTGTCGTCTTCCGCAGCTTGGGAATCAAATCAAAGCCGGTCGTATCCGGGAGCATCAAATCGAGAATGATTAAATCAAAGGTTTGTATCTCTTGCAATGCGAGTGCCGTTGCCCCGTCCGCTGCCGTCTCGACCGTTTGACCATCGAGCTCAAGTTGCAGTTTGACGAGATGCCGGATGCTCGCTTCATCATCGATGACAAGAATATGCATAGGAATTCCTTCTTTCTGAACAGGTTTTTCTGTTCCCTAGCGTATCATGGAATCGCTTGCAATCCCACCGGATGGACAAACGACTCAAAAAAAAGAATAACGCGTCTTTTCAAACCCTTTCTTCAGGCGAGATACAAGCCCGTTTTCCTGCTTCATTCAAGCAGGAAAACGGGTGTTGTTTGTCTCTGGTAGCGCAAACATGCGCTTTTCCTGTAGGAGTTGTGTGAACGCGTCATTCTTCTTGTTACGAGATGAGGGTGGCACATAATCTGATATGCTCCCCGAAAAGTATACAGTTGAAATAACAAAAATTAGCTACTTTAATTAATAATCGACTAAGAAAGTTTGTGGATTGGAAAACTGCATACGAGGTCTTTTCTGAAGAGTGAAAGGAGGGAGCGAAGCGATTCCACTCGACGTTCCGCAGTGCGGTAGCAATCTTTAATTCATTTTTTTTAGATATGCTTCTTCGAGAATATCTTTCAAGTTTTCACCTCTTTTAGAAATAAAGGAAGTCCAAAATTTTTCTCCAATTTCAGCTAGTTGATTTGGAGAGTATGTTTCTTTATCGAACTTACCCCAACAACCATCTTCGGTTAATTTATCCCAAAACATATAGTCAGCAAACTTTCTGTTTTCTGGAGGCACATCAGAACCCATAGATTCCAGCTTAACTAATTCCGGACATAGCCACATTGCAGCACAAACAGATAATAACCCTGCGTGCATCTCATTATGGCCTTCTAAATTTACTTCTTCTAACGCTTCTTCCCACGCTAAATAACGATATGTAGTAATTACAAGTAGTTCTGGATATTTGTAGTTCATGTGTTTAACGAATGAAGATTCCCAATATGCACCTCCGTGTCCATTACAAAGGACGAACTTTTTGAATCCTTGTCTGTTTAAATTAATTATTATTTCTTCTAGCATTGTTGTTAAAACTGTTGGACTTACTGTAATAGTACCTTTGCAATTGGCATGTTCTTCTGAAGTATTAAATGGAATAGTTGGTAACACATAAGCGTTTAATACTTCTCCGTAGTGTTCGGCATATTTTTCTGCGATCAATGTATCTAAATGCATTGGCAAGTATGGTCCAAATTGTTCTGTCGCTCCAACTGATAAAATAGCAATATCTGTTCCACTGTCACTCACTTCTGTTGTTGAATTTTTAAAACTTAACATACGTACCCCCGTTGATGATTTTTATAAAAGTCTTATTTAGAAAGACTGAATAATTCGACTATACCACCAAAAAACCATTTATTGTTAATGCGATGCCATACAAATAGTATGGTGTTCTTACATATCTAAATAAAAGATCATCATTCTTTCGTGACATGACAATTTCTCACAATGTTACCGTTGCTGCAGAGCTAAGCACGAAAAAAACGGTCGATCCCGACCGTTTTCACAAACTTTATCTGATTGATTTGTAGTCATTTGCCATTTTGTATTTCCATGCTCCTGATGCATCATGTTCTTTGTAGATGACCGCTCCTAGGGCATTAGGGAGTTCTACGTCTTTGAGCTGAGCATAAGAGCAAGTGTCGATGCTACTACGATTTTTTTCACGAGAAGTTCTTCTCCGATTTAATAGGTCGTCGTATCGTTTTGGCTAAATGATTTCAGTGGTTGTGAATCAATGATATACCAACGTTCATTCTTCACATCATATTTCAGATAATACTTGAATGGGATGTCTTCTCCTGGGTCGCTCTCCTCAAGAGAATCATCCTCTTCTCGATAATAATCACCCTCGTAATAGCAGAGCGCTTCGACCGTAGCCGATAAATCCGTTGCTTTTTCGCTGACCGTGATCGATGCCGGTGAATATTCGACCGAATCGAGGTATCCATCCCAATAAACACCACGTTTATTCATGCTGGCATAATAACTTTGTTGTTTGTTCAAGTAAGCAGCCGACGTGAATAACGTGAACGCAGACGTGTCTTTATCGATATATGCCTGCTCCCATTCCTTCGCATGCTGGTGAACCGTATCGATGATATCTCCTTTGACGGACTCCCGGACTTCCATCCCTCTACCGTCCGCTGAATCCGAGAGAGATTTCCGCTGATTGACGAGCCAGTCTTTCCCGGACTTGACGAGATTCAATTCCCAGACGATCGTACTCGATTCCGGACGTTCATGTAGATAGGGTTGGTACGACCGAGAGGAATAGTCGACTGTCGCTTTGACCGTTGCTTGGTCCCCTTTAATCGTGATGTCGTTTTGAGGAATGTCCTTGACGCTGAGCTCTCCGTCAAAGATGTATCCGCCTGTGACTAAGTCATTCAAGCTTCCTTGGAATGTCTGATTGTAAGTATCGGTGCTGACGGAAAGTCCTTTGACACTTCGGTCTGTCAATGCATCTTCGAGTTCTCGGAAGAAAAGTGCCGAAATATCTTGGATATCTTTATAGTCTTGTTCCGATACTGCCTTCGAGTCTGGTTTTTGCTGTGTTTCCGGATCTTGCGACGATTTCGAATCCGTCTTCTCCTCACTCTTCTTCTCTTCCTCACCAATGACGAATGAAGCATTCTGTTTTTTACGCTCGACCGCTTGAGGTGTCTCTTCCTGATTCAAGAAGAAATATGTCCCTCCACCGGCAGCGAGCAGAAGAACGAGCGCTCCGATTCCAACCGTTCGCTTATTCCGCTTATTCTTTTGTTTTTTCTCATACTTGATGACGACGTATGCTCGTTCGATTTCCGTCCGTTCCTCAGATTCGTCTGGATGCGCTTCTAACTTTTCAGCGTACGCTTGCTCCAATTCTTTCATCGATGAGGTACGCGATATCCCTAATCGTTCATATGGATCCATAATTCCCTCTCCTTTTTAAAAATATTGTTATTTTTTATCTTTATTTTACATTATAATGACAAAGGTAAGAAAGGAGTGCTTTTTTGTGTCACATTGTTCGAATTGTCAAACCCCGATGAATGACCAGATGATCTATTGTCCGGTCTGTGGTCAAAAGAATCATCGGACGCGGTCCCGTTCATCTAAAAAATCATGGTTCATCGGATTGTTACTTCTCATGCTTTGTATCGGTGGAGGTACGTTCGGTTACTTGAAATATCAAGCTGCACAACCGTTGTTTAAAACAAGTGAACTGACGCGGTCCGCTGCGGATGTCGATCAGGTCTTGCCGGAAGGTTTCTCATCGACTCAACGAAACCAGCTTACAGATGACGAACTTGAGGATTTCCTCACGTTTGATACGGCATCACCTGATTCGCTATACCACTTTTTGAGTACGTATGCCGAGCGTCTTCCTTCGATCGGAAACGAAACGGGCGGTGACTGGGAATACTACGACGCGTCACTCGATGAATACATACCGTATGCCGACTTGTTCTATGCAGACGATGATTTGACGGAGGACGAACGCGAGTCCTTCGGCAATCGACTCGCCTTTTCAGAAGAAAGTCCAACGAGCCACGTCGCCTTACAGAATATGACGTTCGACGTCATAAAAGCCATTGATGAAACACACTTCCATGTCGAGACGACCGAAACATACGATCGACGAGACTTCGATATGGAAAACCAGCCATCTCATCGCGCTAACGTCGAATATGAAATCACGTTCGATGACGAACAGTATTACATCACATCGATTAAACGAACGTTCAAGAAGGAGGCTACCTCATGATGTCACGTGTACTTCCTCTTCTCTTTACAGCTCTCGTACTAAGTGGCTGTAACAAGGATTCAGCGGATCTTTACTTAAAGCAAAGTGCTCAAAGCACGCTTTCCGGAGACCTTTACGAAGAACAACAATGGCGTGAGAAAGCTCGTGCAGAAGGAGCGACGGATAAACGTCTGATTGCGCTGACACAACAACAAAAAGCGTTTCACGACCTAGAAGCCGCTTTATTCATGAATCAGACGACCGATGCTGTACGTTACGCGGAACGGGTCATGAACCAGACGTTTGGTGACCGAGCACTCGCGAACGAAGCCGCACGCCGCCACCGGACTCTTAATAAAGTAGAGAAGGCGTTTCGTGACGTGGCAGGAACCTATACTTACTCGACGAGCGATCAAGGCGAGTACGAGCAAGATTATACCGATGCGACGATCGATGTCGTGACACGTCCGAATCGTGAGGCGACATTGACGGTTCATGATGCCCGTGATTTTGAAGGACAACCCCTCGATGACTATTCGTACAGCGGACGTTTTAATTCCGATAACAGCTTGATGCTCTACTTTTATGAGTCAGCTTTAGAGATCACGTTTAATGAAGACGGCAGCCTGACATTCCATAGTATGGGCATTGAGCAGGACTCGACGATCGACTTTGAACAGACGACCAAACAATCCTTATGATAAAACGCTTGTCTTCGAAAACGGAGACAAGCGTTTTTTGAATCATCCTTTTGTATCTTTGAAGCGGCTCAATCCATACCCTGCCAATCCGCCGAGGAACGGGAAGAGGAAGAGCATGAACGCATTCCACCATGTCAACGTAGAGACGACGATACCGGCTAATAAATCGTTGTCCCATTGAATTTCAAGTCGTGCTTGTGTGAAGTAAGCTAAAAGAAGTCCACCGACCAAGAACACACCAGCATAAATTGCAACACCAGGTAACGTCCGGATCCAGCGGAAAGCGATTCCGACGTGAATGACGAACATCAGAATCAAAGCAATCAAGCCGTACGGGGCGACACTTGAATTGATAAGTTGTTCTTCTTCGAACGACGTGGAGGCATCTGCCATTTGTGCGAAGCGTGTCAACAGTCCCGCATCCACGGTCTCATCGAAACGTGTCACTTTCGGATCGAGTGTCGGCTCTTCTCCATTTTCAATCTGATTGTAGATGATTCCTTGAATGCGACCGAGATTCGATGCTTCTCCGGCTTCTTCGACCGGCCGTTGAAGATCACTTAAGCGGTCTTCGCCATATAAGGCAGCACCTAGATGGAAGTCTTCCGTCAAGACAGTCATCTTGAAGTCGACTTGTCCTGCTTGTGACATCGCGTAAAACGGAGATGCGCCACTCAACAGAACAAGGCTTGCGGATTCACCGAATTCGACTTCGTCCAGTTCATCCATCTGATTAATGTAATACAGTTGCCCGAACGATGTCAGAAGGACACCGAGCAAGTAGATGCTCATCAACGTCGTCGCGGCAATCCGTCCGACCTGCCAAGAACCGTCGAGATTCGTTTGACCAATGAATTGGAATAAGAGGACACCAGCAAACGATAGAATGAAAATACGAATCATCCCAGCGAACAGATGCAGATCGAAGATTCCGAAGTCCGTCGCAAACAATCCGACGACCAGCGTGATCACTGATAACGTCAGGGCGAATACGACAGCACGTTCAATGCGTTCATTCCACGATGTCGCCTTGATTCCTATGACACCACCGCGTTCGAGTAACCAGGCACTTCCGATAAGAAGAAATAGCCCCGGTAAGGACAACAAGAAGTGCCCTGAGAAAATATGAAAATCAAGCTGATTGACAGATTTTTGAATTTCAGAGAAATATTCCGTATCGTTACCTGTCACTTCCGTCAGAAAGCGCGACTTCAAGTCTTCACTTGATGTCAGTTGTAGACCAGCAAGCGCAACGAATGCGAGGAAGAAGAACATACCGAACGTACTAAAGTCGTCTCCCATGTTTTGTTGCACCGTCTTGACTCCTTCGAGTGCCGGATTATCGCTGAGAAGACCCAGCATGATGAATAATAAGACGATGATGGCAGCAAAAAAGATGACCCCAGTGATACTACCAATCGCAAGACTCGGATTCCCGAGTGATAGATCGAATCGCGATAAGAATGCTCGTCCCCGCTCTTTCCACGGAAGATTCACATTCCAATCTTGCGACTTTAGCTTTTGTCGAATATCGTGCATGCCCGGTAGACGATCCACGAGCGATTCTTCCGATGTCGCGGCGACAAGACGCGAATGTCCACAATTCGGACAGTAGGACGAACGACCATCCATTTGTGTACCGCAACCGACACAGAAATGCGCAGCTTGTTCAAAACGGATAGGACGACCCTGCTTGTCTAAGGGTGTTCCGTCTACTTCGCAGTACTGGGCGTGCGGAGCATGCGCTTGTCCACAGGTCGAACAATATTTCATAGACGTTGCCCCATTTCCGATCCACAACATGTGCAATAGTGTTGCTCACTTCGTTGTGGCGTGTGGCACGTCATGCATTCAACTTTCGCTTGTTCGTTCTCGCGCGGGACGGACGTACCGCATTTCCCGCAGAACTTCGCGCCTGGCTCAAGCGTCGTACGGCATGACTTGCATTGTTTTTGAGCCGCTTCGACTTCCATCTCGTCGATCCGTGACAAGGCGCCAAATACGAGTACTTCTTGCGCAAGAATCTCCTCGATTTCTTGACGACGTCCTTCACTTCGGAGCTTCATGTAATGCCGCTCACCGATTTCATACAACAAGCGCCCTTTCTCACGTCGTGCTTGCTCGGCCTGTTCCTGTAATTCTTTTGCTGTCATTCCTTGAAAACGTGATTTGACTGATTGCCAATCCATCATCTGTATAGCCTCCCTTATGTTCATTTGATGTTCGTTGCTTGCTGAATTCGGAACTCTTCTTCATAACTATCTTCACCACTCGTATACGTGAAGAGATAACGGAAGAGGGATTTTGCGGTCGATTTTCCTGGTGATTCACTATCCGGTGTGTACATTTCACCCCGGATGTATGTCGTCGCCATGACTTCGATGCCGACCGTATCGCCATATTCGACGAACTTCGCTGAAGAACGATCAATCGATGCGTTCATGAATTCACCGTCCCACTCCAAGTCCTTCCGGCTCCAATCGTCATAGTTCTTTTGTTGTTTTGCGAGATATGACGCATCATCAACGAGCGAGAAGTAACTCGTATCCTGATAGATCGCTGCATCGACCCAGTCAGATGCATGCGCTTCGACGACTCCCTGAAGTTCGTTTAAAACGGCTTCAGACGGTTTGAATGTGAAGGTCGCTTTTTTCGTATCGGGTTTGACGAGAATCTCATCTGACGTTTCTTCTCCCCACGGGAAGTCATTCTCGACTGAGAGCTTGATTCCGTTTTTCGGGATCGGTCCGTAGTTCTTCAAGTCCGACACTTGTTTAGAAGTCGACTTCCCGTCAACGATCAAATAGGCATCCGGATAGGTCTGATCCAGTTCGATTGCATCCCCTTTTAACGTGATTTCGAATTTGCGATCCGACGCATCCAGCGTCAACGGGTTGATCGTGACCTCACTCGTTTCTTTTCCATATTCACCGTCATACGCAATCTTCGCATCGGTCAATCCCGGATAGACACCGTCCATCATGATGCCTTCTTCCGACGCCTTGCTGCTTTCCGTTCCGACCGGATTCACGAGTGTGACCTTTGTTCCTTTAAAATTACTGACGACTTCCGTTTTGACAGTATCCAGACGGAGGCGATAATCCTTGAAAATACCGAGCTGACGACCGTTTGCTACGATTTGACCAGGAACGTCACTTTCGTTTTCTGCTTGAATCGACGCACCAGCCATCAATAAATAATCCATGAATGATTTCTTTTGTTCCGGCGTCTCTTTCAAGGCATCTAAAAAGCGTTGCGCCATTTTTTGGTCGATCGGCTTTCCATTAAATTCTGTATGCTCAGCGAGTAACGCAGCGTCACCTGAGCGAATCGCGTCACGTACTTCATTCGTCGTCGCTTCAACCGTGAACCATTGCGTAGCGAGTCCATAATAGGCGCCGCCTGCTACGACAACTAACACGACAGACAGAAGAATCGCTTTCGCAGACTTGCTCATCTTTTTAGAGCGCACGGGTCTCGCATCCCGTTCTGTTTTCACAGGTTCTGGGTGTTCTACATGTTTTTCTAGGGCATCACCGCAACTTGGACAAAATTTCAGTCCACGTCTTGCGGCATCCGAACAGTTCACACATGCCATTCGATGTCCTCCTCACTCGTCATCTATTTATAGTAAAAAATAACCATAGAAAATACTAACATGCATTCAACTTTTTTACTATATTTCATCAGAATATTTTAGAATGACGAATTGTAATATTAA
>NZ_DGYQ01000025.1:0-25794 GCF_002396765.1 Exiguobacterium sp. UBA5002 | reverse complement strand
ACTTTTTGGGGAGCATATCATCATCAGACGGTCCATGTGCGTATTTTATTGTGCTTTTGCAAAGCGAGCATAAGGAGCAGGGCGACCGAGTAAGTATCCTTGACCAAGATCAAAGCCGAGTTCGCGGCAAAGATCGAGTTCTTCTTGCCGTTCGATGCCTTCCGCTAAGATTTGAATTCCCATTTCTCGTGTCAGATGACGGGCTTTTCGTAAAAAGGCTTCGTTTTCTGAGTTCGTATCGCAGTGATCGATGAAGGAACGATCAATTTTAATATAATCCGGTTGAAGCAAGGACAACATATCGAGTGTCGAGAAACCAGCGCCGACATCGTCCAGTGCTACTTGAATGCCTTGCTTCTTATACTGTTCGAAGACGTGTTTCAAATGGTTGACGTCTTCAATTTTTTCCGTTTCGACGACTTCGAAGACGAGCCGACTCGGATCGACTTGATAACGTTCGACAATCTCAAACGTATGGCGCAGGCAGTACTCCGGATTATAGATCGTCGAAGGGAGAAAGTTGATGAACGTTTTTGTTGTGCCACCGATATGATGCGTCGCACGGATGGCTTCTTCACGCGCCCGCTGATCAAGACGGGAATGAAGTCCCATCTTCGAGGCCGTCGAAAACAAGACACCAGGCGAGATAGGCGTGTTATCATCTGCTGCTCGCAATAAGGCTTCGTTCGCGACGAGCACGTTGCGCTGGATATCATAAATCGGTTGTAGATGGCTCGTCATGACCCCATGCTGGATGAAATCGATCGCTGACCGATGCTTCAGTTGTTCTAGAAGTGCTGAAGCTAGGATGGGTGCTGTCACGTAACGTGATTGTGTGGCGCGACACGAGACCGGATAATCCGCTACACGTAAGAGTGATGTCAATAACTGTTCGAGCTGTTCGAACGATTGATAGGAATAGATTTCTGGCGTTGGTGATTGGATATGGAGTGCTCCCGCTTCAACAAAACGGATTGATGTCGTACATTCGGTGCAAGGATGCCACATAAAGGGATGTCCACCTCTCAATACATCGAAAAAAGATGTATTTATTAAATTGGTTAAATTCTTTACCCTAAGAGAAAAAGAAATTAAACCTATTCTTCATAATCATTGACCTCATACAAAAAAGAGAAGGGACGACGGACACATTTCCGTACGTTCTCTTCTCTATCGGTTACATTCTTTTATTGTGAAGTGTAAACAAACCAGAAAGCGAGATGCAAGATAGCGGCTATTGGAACGAGCCATTGGAACTTCGCTTTCCGTGTCTTGTGCCGAACTGTGTACATACCAATCCAAGAACCGAGCGCACCACCGAGGAAAGCAATCGTCAATAGTGTCGCTTCGGGTGTCCGGTAAGCATGTTGCCGCGCCCGACGTTTATCCTGCCACATCGAGACAAATCCGATGAGTGTCAGGAGGAGGTAATACCCTAAGATGATCCTCATGAAAAAACGACTCCTTTTCTACCGTTCGGCACCACCACCGCCGGAACTTCCGCCGCCACCGCGACTGCCACCATTTCCACCGCCACCACGCATGATCGCGGAGAAGATGTTCAAAATCGCAAAGAAGAACATACCACCGGTGAACTTCATATCGAGGAACAATAAGATCAGTAATCCAGCACCGATCAGAATCTTCGTCCAAAGTGGAAGTCCGTCGTCATTTTGTGTTTTCGGAGGATCCTGTGACTCAAGCGACTGGTCCTTTGAAATGACACTGACGACCGCTTTATATGTTTCGGATGCTGCTTTTCCATACTCACTGTTTTCCTTGTAAGGAACAGCATACTGATCGAGAATACGTCCGGCTGTGATGTCTGTCAAAATCCCTTCAAGTTTATAACCGACCTCGATCCGGAATTGGCGATCCTTTTCGTTCGGAGCGACGACGACAAGAACACCATTGTCTTTTCCTTCTTGACCGATGCCTTGGCGCCGGAACGTTTCATTGGCGTAAGAGCTTAAATCCTGTCCCTTTAAATCGGGAACCGTCTTGAGAACGACTTGTGCCGTCGTATATTGCTCGAGTTCCTGACCGAGTTGCGCGAGTTCGGCTTCTTCCGAAGGGGTGAGCAGCTGAGCATCATCCTGAATGAAGAACGCTGCTCCCGTTCGTTCTGAAACGGCACTAGCTGTCGGAACGAAGAGGAAGAAGACGAGGAACGCGCTCAATAGAAGTCGCGTCCACCGCCGAATCATTTCGAATCACTGTTAAAGTCGACAGTCGGATTTTCTCGGTCACTGTCTGAAATCTCGTAATATGGTTTTTTCTCGAATCCGAAGGCGGATGCGTAGAGTGCCGTTGGGAAGCTCCGACGTTTTTTGTTGTAGAGGGTTACAGCATCATTGTAATCCTTGCGAGCGATCCCAAGACGATTTTCTGTTCCTTCCAGCGTGTCCATCAAGGATTGGAACCGTTCGCTTGATTTTAGTTCTGGATAAGTCGTCTGCAAGGCAATCAATCCGCGAAGCGAAGACGTGACTTGTTGGTCGGCTTCGATCCGTTGCTCGGTTGACGCAGCACGCGCAAGACCAGCTTGGGCTTCTGCGACTTTACCGTAGACTTTTTCTTCTTGACCCGCGACACCTTTGACAGTTTCAACGAGGTTCGGAATCAAATCCGCACGACGCTTGATCTGGTTGTCGACTTGCGACCATTTATTCGATACATCTTCTTCTACATTGACGAGGCTATTGTATTGTCCGATTGCTAAAAAGGCAATCACGGCAACAATAACGACTCCGATGATTAATGGGAGTTTTGATCGACTCCGACTTCTGCGTGCCATATGGCATTCACTCCTTTAAGTATGTCTCATCCCTATATACCCTTAAACGAGTGAATTAGTTTCAAAAAAAATAAAAAACCGTCAGCTAAAATAGCTAACGGTTAGGACTTACATGTAGACGATGACAGCTAAGACAGCTGCCAAGACGAGACGATAGATCGCGAACGGAACGAGTTTGATCTTGTTGATCAGCTTCAGGAAGAAGCGAATCGATAAGAGGGCAAATACGAACGACGCAACAAAACCGACGGCATAGAAACCGAAGTCGCCTGGATTAATATTATCCCAGTTCTTAACGAGCGAGAGGAAACTAGCACCGAACATGATCGGTACAGCCATGATGAATGTAAAGTCAGCTGCCGTCCGGTGATTCATCCCGAGGAAGACCCCTCCGGAAATCGTTGAACCGGAGCGGGAGAAGCCAGGCCAAAGGGAAATACATTGGAACAGACCGACGAGTGCTGCTTGGCGATATGTAATCTGATCAAGCGATGTTGTTTTCGGTTCCTTTGGTCCGAGTTTATCGGCTGCGATCATTAAGAGGGCACCGACAGCAAGACCGATGATGACCGTTTCAATCGAGAAGAGGTTCTCATCGATGAAGTCTTCGAATAACAACCCGAGAACCGCAGCTGGTAGAAGACCGATCAAGACGTGACGTAGCTGTAACTTGTGTGTCCCTGATGCGTCGTGTTCTCCTTTGATTTTATATAAACCGATCAGGCTAAAGAGGCGTTTCCAAAAGACGACAATGACCGCAAGAATCGATCCGAGCTGGATGACGATCTTAAAGGTGTTTGCGGAATATTTACCGAGAAATTCCGTTGTTTGTAACCACATGTCATCAACGATGATCATATGACCTGTGGAAGAGACTGGTGCAAATTCCGTCATCCCTTCGACGAAACCGAGCAAGAGCGCTTTTAAAAGTTCAATGATTGTCATGGTAATCTCCTTCTATATGATGTGCTATGTAAAAACATATCATGTTTTATTCTTGTGAGATAGAACTAATTGGAATATCGGGCGCAGGTCTGAGAGACGATTGGATGTGTAAGATGCGTTGTACGATTTAAATTCGTTTGGATAAGATAATACATGGATTTAGATTTCATCGGATAGATCAGGAAATTCGATCATTTCCATTCATACTAAAACAGTATGAAAGAAAAGGAAATCTTTCTGTTAGGACACAAGGTCAGAAAAACTTCAAATCGATTGGTTTCACTGGAATATGCCTGGATCTACAAAAAGAAAAACGAGCAGGAGACGGTATCGTCCACTACTCGTTTTGCAACAAGCTCATCCTAAAGCGACGTCAAGAATCATCATGACAGTAAAACCGACCATCAGACCAAGTGTTGCTAAATCGGATCCGTTCTCTGCTTGTGATTCCGGAATCAATTCTTCGACGACGACGAAAATCATCGCACCAGCGGCGAACGATAACGCATACGGTAGAAGCGGTTGAACGAAGAAGACGGCAGCCGCTCCAACCATCGCGGCAATCGGTTCGACGATCGCTGACAATTGACCGTAATGAAAGGCGCGCCGGCGCGACATCCCTTCACCGCGTAATGGGATCGATAGGGCAGCTCCCTCCGGCATGTTCTGAATGCCAATACCGAGTGCGAGGGTCAAGGCACCGGCGACGGTCGCCCCGTCCATGTTCAAGGCGGCGGCACCGAAAGCGACACCAATCGCAAGACCTTCAGGAATGTTGTGCAACGTGATCGCAAGAAACAGCAACGTCGTTTTCTTGAGTCCTGTCGAAGGACCTTCCGCTGTTTCGAGTGATGCAGATAAGTGCAAATGCGGTGTGACGAAGTCGAGTAGACGAACGAAAAATCCACCAGCGAGAAAACCGATGGCGGCAGGAATCCAAGCGATTCCACCATCTTGCTCTGTGAACTCGATCGCAGGAGCAAGCAACGACCAAAACGACGCGGCAATCATGACGCCGGCAGCAAAACCGAGCATCATGTTCATGACGCGTTTTTCAATCGTCGTAAAGACGAAAACGAGTGCCGCACCAAGTGCGGTTAACCCCCAAGTCATCATTCCGGCAAGCAATGCTTGCACGACGACGGGGAGGGAAGTAAACCAATCCAACATGACTATTCCTTCTTTCCGGGCACGATTTAAAGCATCCATCTGTATGAGAGCTTACCCGTTTTCGATCCGGACGATTCGTGTGAAGGGAATTTCAATGACTTCACGTCCGCGCAGAAAGAGAACGGAACGTTCGGGTTCTAGTCGTTCGACGAAACCGACGACCGTCACGTAGCTACTTTCCTTATAATACGTGATTTCAAGTTCGTTTCCTTCTATTAAAGCTTCTTGGAGCAGAAAGTGCCATGATTCTTGTAGCTGTTCATCAATTTCAGGCAAGTCGAGCTGATGCATCTGGACATAGTATTCCCGCAGCAATTGCAAATGTTCTGGCATGAGAAAAGGAATCCATTTTAAATTTCCCCGATCACGATACGCTGTCATGACGATCACCTCCCGGATGACCGCCGACAAAACGAAGGCGACGTTTGGCGACACTCGTATCAAGAAACGAGACAGCGAGGCGAATCGTTCCTTTTCCGTAGCGAATGTTGACGACATCCATTGCTTTTAATAACCGTCGCCGTTTCCAGAGCCGCGCATTATCCTCGAACAAAGACAACTGTAAAATGCCTTGATCGGCAGTCAAATGCCCCACTGCGACGGATAAAAAACGAACAGGTTCTCCGTCGAGCCAATTCGGTTCGAATAATTGTAAGACGTGACGCAAAATGATGCGTTCATCGGATGTCGGATAAGGCAACCGTACTTGACGGGAGAAACCACTTCGGACGACGTTTCGAGAATAACGGACACCGATGTGAACGGTCCAGCCGACTTGATTCGAAAAGCGACAACGTGCGGCAACATCCTGTACCAGTTCATTGAGCACATTCCGGATGCGTTCGAACTGATAATAGTCCTGCATTAAGGTCACACCGTGTCCAATCGTCCGTTGAGGAGCTTTCTCGAACAGATGACGTGGGGGAAGCAGTGTCGGTGACGCGTCGAGTCCCCAAGCGTGATGCCACAGTTCGGCACCGATGACACCGAAGCGTTCGTGTAACTCTTCAACGGGGCGCATGGCAAGATCACCGATCGTTTCAATCCCCAACATCTGCAGATGTTGTTCCATGCGGTGTCCAACTCCCCACATCTTTCGAATCGGAAAATCATGAAGACGTCGTGCGACATCAGCATATCCACATCGCGCGATGCCTTCTTTTTTCCCGATTAAATCAAGCGTCAGTTTCGCGATGACGTTATTTGGACCAATCCCGATGCGGACGTGGATGCCGGTCTGTTTCAGGATTGCTTCTTTAATTTTGAGGGCAGCTTGCAGGTCGGAACCAAATAGGCGATCGGTTCCGGTCATGTCAATGAAGCTTTCGTCAATTGAATAGACGCGGATGGCTTCAGGTGGGGCGAATTGGTGCAGGACATCCAGGACACGAATCGACGTCTTCATATAAGCGAGCATACGTGGTTCGACAAGTCGAATCGTACGACGAACAGCGTATGGCAATTGCTCGATTTCATATAATCGACCGGCTGTCTTGATTCCAAGTGCTTTTAAGGCAGGGGTGGCAGCGAGAATGACGGACCCGCTTCGTTTTAAATCGGAGACGACCGCTAGGCGTGTCGTCAAGGGTGGGAGATTGCGATACTGGCATTCACAGCTGGCGTAGAAGGACACACTGTCGACGCAAAAAATACGTTTATCTTGTGGTAAAACGACGGAAGGAAACATCTGAATCACTCCTTTACATAAAAGAACGTATGTTCTTATTTGATTTTCCTTGACTATAGCATGGTCTCAAAGTGTCTCAAAATAAAAACTGTTGAAAAAAGAGGAATTCGAACGATTTCTCCTCATATAAAAAGAGTTTGGTACACTAAGGGAGAGAAAAAAGGGGGAACCTTCATTGAAAGAGACCAATATCCGTTTACCAGAATTACCGAAGACACTTCAGTCAGAGACGTTCGATCAAGTCGAAATCGATGACCCGTATCTGAAAGGAGCGCGTTATGAGAAAGAGTCGATGCCGAGTGAACTGACAGAACGCATCGATGCCTATCAAGTGTGTTTTCAAAATGTCTCGTTCGCGAATCTTACCTTTGACCGTGGTTCGTTCGAAGATATTCGTTTTGAGCAATGCGACTTAACCGGATGTCACTTCCAAGAAACTCGTTTTCACCGTGTGTCCTTCGCCGGATGCCGGATGACGGGTGTTCAGTTCGAAGATTGTACGCTGGACCATTTAACGATTCAGGAAGGGCTTGCGGATTACGTACAGTTCATTCGCAGTACGGTCCGTCATCAACACTGGAGCGAAACGACGATGAAAGAAGCACAGTTCTTCGAAGTGAAGCCGACCCATTGGAAACTCGAAGCGGTCCGGCTTACGGATAGTCAATGGATTGAAACACCGTTAAAAGGTCTTGACCTCCGGCAGACGGAACTCTCTGGTATTACGATCGATCCGCGATTTTTACCAGGCGCTGTCATTACGGAAGAGCAAGCAGTCGCCTTTGCTCGCTTGTTAGGTCTTGTCATTCCATAACAAAAAGAAGTCCTGCTTTCGATTGTTACTCGAAAAGCAGGACTTCTTTTTAGTGAAGGTTACTGTTCTTAAAATGACATCGTTTCGCCATCCTCTGGAATCAGGAAATGGGCAGAAAGGTGGAAGGCGGCTAAAAAGTCAGCAATCATATCACGTCGCAAGAGACAGTGGTTGACGGACTCGAGGTGCGAGACGATGATCGTCGCTTCCGCCGCCGCTTCGTGTACGGCAAGGAGATCACGCTGTGACATCGTAATCGGCTCTCCGGTCAAGAACTGGGCGGCGCCACTGTTGACGACGATGATATCTGGTGCATGTTGTTCGATCGCATGCGCGACCTCGTCACACCAAATCGTGTCACCTGCGATATAAAGCGTCGGTTCGTCCGGATGCGTGAGGACGAGTCCTGAGACACGTCCCATTCGTTCACCGATTTCACCGACACCATGCTGTCCACCTGTTCGATGGACCTGGATATCACCGATCGTCACACCGGAATCGAAGGAAGAGACGTTCGTGAAGCCGGCTTCTCGGATTTGCTGTGCGTCTTCTTCTTGCTGCGCATAAAATAGCAAATGCTTGGGTAGAAGTTGTTTTGCAGCATCGTCGAAATGATCAGCGTGTAGATGCGTGACGAAGATGGCGTCAGGATCGAGCAGTGTCTTGACATCGATCGGTAAGTCGACGAGTGGATTGGCGACGGCATTCGGTGTTTGACCGAAGGGAGGTAAGCTACCTTTTTCGCCAAGGAACGGATCAATCAGTAAGACTTGATTGGCATACGTGACAACGAGTGTTGCATTACGAATTTGTTGAATATCCATTAGGTTCATCCTCTCTCAATGACTCGGAGTGACTATTCCCTGTCTGGCATTCAATGAATCCTATCGTAAGCGTTTCTCCATCGCCATGACGTCGACATATTCGCCGTTCAACTGTCCTTGCTCCTTAAACGTTCCGACGATCCGGAATCCGGAGCGGATATAGAGTTTTTGTCCGATTTTATTGAACGGGAAGGTAAAGAGGATCAGCTTATGCATCTGATGATCACGGGCATGTTGTTCAATCGTTTCGAGCAAACGTGTGCCAATCCCTTGTCCACGATGTGTCCGAGTGATATAAACCGAAATCTCACCGACGGATGCGTAGACAGGACGCGGATTATACGGATCGAGGGAAATGAAGCCGAGGACACCTGTGTCATCTTCAGCGACATATCCGGCATATCGATCGGTGCGTTCCGCATACCACTGGGTCATGAAGGATAAGTCCTTTTGGTCGGTCTCAAGCGTTGCGATCCGATCTTCAATACCTTCGTTATAGATGGCGAGAATCGCTGGTAAGTCGTGTTCCGTTACAGGACGAATATGCATGTTGCTCACTCCCCAATCGCTTTTCCCTCATTATATCTGTTACGTGTCGATGTAGTGATATGTTTGTGAGATAAGAAAAAGCGCCGATTCTCCTTATATAGAAGAAATCAACGCTTTTGTCGTTCTTAAGAGACCGTGGATGTCTCGTTCTCGTAAATTGGAACCCAGCCATCCGTCGTGACGAAAATTCGAACAGCGACGACTTTCCGATCCTCTTGGAGCGTAAAGTAGTGGCGTGTATTGACAGGAACAGAAATCAAATCACCAGGATTGAGTTCGATGTTATAGTAGCCGACTTCTTCGTCTTTGATCGCGAAGACGCCGTGACCGCTTACGATGAAACGGACTTCATCATCCGTGTGATGATGTTCTTTCTGGAAGTTGACGAGCAACTCGTCAAGGTTCGGTGTCGTATCCGAAAGTGAAATGATATCAGCTGTCTGATATCCACGACGTTCTGATACGTCTTTGATTTCTGGTGCGAACGTATCGAGAATCGTTTGTTTGTCGGCATCCGTCAGTGTGAAGTTCTCAACGAGAGGTGCTGGTAGTTTTGAGACGTCCCATTGTTCGTAAAGAACGCCGCGCGATGCGAGGAAGTCAGCGACTTCCGTTTGATCCGTATACCGTGTGTTTGTTTCTTGGAATAAGACTGTTGCCATGAGATGATTCCTCCTTTTAATAGATGGATTGACGGCATGATTGCAACGTCAACGTATAGTTGAATAAAAACTCGAAGGCTTCGAGGTGTTTCTTTGCTTCAAAGGCGGTCGGTGCCCAGACCGTGATTCCGTGATTGCGAATCAGGACGGCACCGCTGTCCGCTGTGACATATGGCGCAAAAGCAGCAGCGAGTGTCGGGATGTCCGCATGATTCGGAATGATCGGTACCGTGACCGTCGCATCTTCTTCCCAGTGACCGAGTGCCTTGATGATTTCTTGACCGGAGAAGGTGATACTTCCCTGATCGCCATATAACTCCGAAATCACATTGTTCGCAATCGTATGGACATGCAGGGAACATCCGGCGTTCGTTCGGTTGAACACTTCGACATGGAGCAATGTCTCAGCAGAAGGGCGCCCGGATTGCTCGCCGATCAATTGACCGGTCGCATCGACATGAACGAAGTCGTCAGGAGTCGTCTGTCGCTTATCTTTCCCGCTTGCTGTCACAAGAAATTCAATCGGAATAGCAGACGTCCGAATGGCGAGGTTACCACTCGTACCAGGGAACCAATCGCGCGCTGCAAGTTCTTGTTTGATGGCGCGTAGTTCTTCATACCGTCGCATGAATGTCATATCGTCACCTCCGATCGTGCTAAATCATGAACGATATCGTGGAACGTCTCAAAAGGTGTATAGGCGATATCATTTTCTTCACACAACGTGATCAGATAATCACGGGCATAGACACGATCCGCTTGTTTCGCGAGTTCGAAGTCCGTCACTGAGTCACCGATGACGATGATGACGTCATCGTCTTTGCGTAATGTACGGGCAACGGATGTTTTACAACAGCCGCATCCATTCGTGCAATGGGCATCGCAGGCGTGTGGCCAATCGATGTGGACGAATGGACCACTGAAATCGGCAATGTTACAGTAAATCTGCTCTTGCTCGAGGAATGGCGCTAAGATCGGTTCGACGAAAAAGTCCATTCCACCGCTGACGATCGAAAAATCGATGCCTTGACGACGACTGTACTGCAGTAACTCCGAAAATCCTTCGCGAATGACGGCGCGTTCCAACAAGAAATCAAGATAGTCCGCTTTACCGTCGGACGGCAGAAGTGCGAACATTTGCCCGACACCACTCTGAATCGATAGCGTTCGGTCGAGTACGCCGCGTTTCAACGGTTCGAAGTCACTCGCAGGCGCAAATTGTTGCATGAGTGCGATGATGTTATCTTGCGTCGTCACCGTACCGTCGAAGTCACAAAGAATCCGTACGGTCATGACTTGATCCCCCAAGCGTCGAGGGCAATTCGTAATTCTTCATGACGCGATGCTGCCGCCGATAGGGATTCATTTGCGAGTGCCGCATCGAGTGCCTGGCGGAAAGCAATGACACCAGCCGCAGCACCTTGCGGATGACCATGTACGCCGCCGCCGGCGTTGATGACGGAATCGATCCCGAAGTCTCGTACGAGTTGAGCGACGAGTCCAGGATGAATACCGGCTGAAGGAACCGGGAAGATTGATTTCGTCTGACCGAGACGGGTCGCTTCGACCGCGATGCCACGGGCGACATCCTTTGGTAAAGCGACATTGCCGTAAGGAGACGGGAATAGCGTCAAGTCTGCTCCAGCAGCACGCGGTAATGTGCCGAGTAAGACAGGGGCTGCGACTCCGTGATTCGGGCTAGCGATCAACGCACCGCTATATGCCGGATGATTGAAGATAGGAACGTTGATTTCCGGATCACTTGCCAGTTCACGTAAGACATCGAGTCCGTATGTGAAGGTATTCAGCAAGAAAGCAGTCGCTCCAGCATCAATCAATCGCTTGGCTTGATCCTTGAGCGTAAAGACGGGACCGCTGAGTGTGATCGCATATAACGCACGTTTACCGGTCCGTTGGAAGTGAGCATCGATGACCTCACGTCCGATCCGTGCCCGGTCAATCGTTGGTGTCAACGGATTGTCATATAGGATCTCATCGTCCTTGACGAGATCAATCCCACCAGCGAGTTGTCCTTCGAGTTGATCACGAAGGAACGATAAATCGCGTCCGATGACTCCTTTGAAGATGCTCATTAACAGTGGACGATCTTCGACACCAATCAAGGAGCGAACCCCTTCGATCCCGAACTTCGCACCTGGAAAATCCGACGTGAATGTATCGGGTAATAACAGTTCCGTTAATTTGATTTCACCGTCGAGTGAGAGTTTCCCGAAGACGGTCGTCAAGATCGCAGAAAAGTCGCGCGATACGTTATGTTCCGGGTAACGAATCGTGATATATCCTTTGCCATCGCGCTCTTCGGTATGTACGACTTCCCCTTTGAACGAGGCGAGTTGTTGTTGTTCGAGATGATTCAGCTCCGTCCAGGAACCAACCGTCAGACCAAGCGCGAGTTGTTCGGCGCGCTGCTCGAGTCGATCGCGGGCGGTCAATTGATAAGTAGCTGTGATGTAAGCCATGTCTTTCCTCCTTCAATAAAAAAATGGTCTCTTGTCAGCGACAAGAGACCATGAATGATTCGAACGTGGACTCTTATCTGTCAGCTTAGTAGCTGCAAGAATTAGCACCGTGCCAAAAGGTCGGTTGCTGCGACATCGTAGGGCTTGTCCCTCCGTCTGCTCTTGATAAGAATTGGATGAAATTGTGAAATCTAATTGCAATTTTTACATGAGAGTCACGATTTGTCAAACTATTTTTAGAAAATTTATTTTTTTGAAAATACTCTTTCTATAGATGACTTAAAAATGATGTCCGTTTCTGCTTGATTTCGATTTGACAGCAGGGAAGAGGATTGCGTAAGATTCAAATCAATATCACACACGACAACTACATACGACTCTTATCGCGAGTTGGCAGAGGGAATTGGCCCGATGACGCCGCAGCAACCGACCACTGGGCACGGTGCTACATCCAACAGACGTTTCGTCTGAGAGATAAGAGGACGCAGTGACTTTTCTGCGCCTCTTTTCGATGACGAAAAGAGGCGCTTTTTCGTGTATCACATAGGGGGAAACTGAGATGACATATAAAGCATTCACAGAACAGGACGCGATTGATTGTGTTCGGACATTAGGACTGATCGGCGATGGAGCCGTCGAAGCAGAAGAGATTGGCGACGGGAACCTCAACCTCGTCTTTCGGATTCGAGAAGGCGAACATCGCTTGATTTTAAAACAAGCATTACCATATGCGAAGGTCGTCGGGGAGAGCTGGCCGTTATCGCTCGAACGAGCGTGGATCGAGCAATCCGCACTCCGTGAATTCGCACGGCATGCCGTACCGTTCGTGCCACGTGTTTTTCATGCTAGTCATGAAGAGGCGTATACGGTCATGGAAGATCTTTCACATCTGACGATCGTTCGAAGCGGTTTACTCGCAGGTGAACAGTATCCGTTGCTTGCGGAACATATCGGTTCTTATCTCGCTCGGACGTTATTCCATACATCGGACTTTGCGCTTGGTCCGGTTGAAAAGAAACGTGTCGCCCGAACGTACTACAATCCAGACTTGTGCGACATCACGGAAAAATTAATCTTCACGGATCCGTTTCATGACGCGGAGACGAACGAGATTGAAGCCGGACTCGAAGAAGAGGTGGCACGTCTATGGGCAGACGATGAGTTGAAACGCGAAGTCGCAAAACTCGAAGCGCTCTTCATCACGAAAGGAGATGCATTGCTGCACGGCGATCTACATACAGGAAGCATCTTCGCCTCGGCGACGGAAACGAAAGTCATCGACCCTGAATTCGCCTTTTATGGTCCATTCGGATTCGATGTCGGGCAGTTCATTGCGCATCTATTCTTCGCGGCATATCCGGATTACCCTACACGACGTGGCGCCCGAATCAAGGATATCGATACGTTGTGGCTGACGTTTGCTTCAACGTTCCGTGCATTATGGGAACGGGAAGCCGTCGAACCATTCCGGGCATCGGGGCTCGTCGACGATGTACTGAGCACGATCTTGCAGGATGCCCTTGGCTTTGCCGGTTGCGAATTGATTCGGCGGACGATCGGCCTTGCACCGGTCGCTGATTTAGAATCAATCGATTCAACGACGGAACGCTTAGAGCGGAAACGTCACGCTCTTCGTCTAGGAGCGGCGTTAATCAAACGTCGGACCGAATGCCGGACATTCGATGATTTACGAAACTTTGACGTAACGGAGGAACTGAGCCGATGACTACATTCGTTCAAAGTATCCGTTACGAAGACCGTGTCTTGACGATTCTCGATCAGACACGTCTACCGCAGGAAGAACACTATGAAGTCATTACTGATCTTGCGCAAGCAGTTGAGGCAATCAAACAACTACGTGTCCGGGGCGCACCTGCGATCAGCCTATTCGGTGGATTCGTACTCGTTCAGGAAGCGTACCGGTTTGAAGCAGCGCTTCCGGTCTATAAGCAAGCTTTGCTTGAGACATCAGCGACGTTACTCGCGACACGACCGACGGCCGTCAACTTACGAAATGTCCTCGATCAATTGAATCCAATCATTCAAGACGGAACGTCGGTAGAAGAGATCCGTGAACGGTTGGAAAAACGAACAGTCGCCTTATATGACCAGGATGCGCAGACGTCACGTCAAATCGGGATTCATGCGTTGGAGTTGTTCCAGTCAGGCGACCGGATCCTAACGATTTGTAATGCTGGATCGATTGCGACTGCTGCTTACGGAACGGCACTTGCGCCGTTCTATATCGCAAAAGAACGTGGCATTGAATTATCCGTTTTTGCGAGTGAGACGCGACCGTTACTGCAGGGGGCACGGCTGACAACATGGGAGCTGCAACGTGCCGGCATCGATGTCACATTGATCACGGACAACATGGTCGCTCATACGTTGAAAGAAAAACAAATCGACGCGATCATCGTCGGTGCTGACCGGATTACACGAAATGGGGATACAGCGAATAAAATCGGAACATTCCAATTGGCATTGCTCGCGCAAGCCTTCGATATTCCGTTTTACGTCGCGGCACCACTCTCGACGTTCGACTTCTCGCTCGTTTCCGGAGACGCGATCGAAATTGAAGAACGTGATCCGCAGGAAGTGACGACTGTCCAAGGTGTTGCGACAGCACCAGAAGGAGTTGCTGTCTTCAACCCAGCCTTTGATGTCACACCACACACCTTAATCACGGGCATCATCACCGAACTTGGTGTCATCACGCAACCGAATGAAGAAACGATTGAACAATTAACAGGGCTTCAACCCCTCGGATAAGGAGATATGTCATGAAAAAACTAGCTTACGCCGTCCTAGCACCGGCACTGTTACTAGCGGCTTGTGCGAATGGAGAAGCCACGACGACGAAGGTCGTCAAGGATGTACCAAAAGGGGTTCAATCAGACGTCAAGATCGCCGTCATCCGCAACCTGGCATCGGACGACCATACGAAACAATTCCTTGATGGCGCACGAAGTGAAGGCGAAGCGCTCGGCTTTAAAGTCAGCACGTTCATTTCGGAAGGTAACGATGTCAAGTTCAAGGAGCTTGTCGCGCAAGCGATTCAGCAAGATTATGACGGGCTCATCATCTCGCACGGTAAGGAAGACTACGCCTATGACATGATCAAACCGGCGGTCGATAAAGGACTGAAGGTCGTGACGTTCGATACGGTCACGAAGAAAAAAGGAACGGCGTTAAAAGGTGTGACGGAAACGTTCCAAAACGATCATCAACTCGCAAAGCTATCGCTTGATGAAGTGACGAAGGTGACGGACAAAAAGCCGGTCCGTGTCATCAAACTTTGGTTCGGACCAGGTTTTGCCCCACTCGATCGTCGTCAGGAAATCTATAAGACGTACGAAGCAGACGGCAAAATCAAAACGCTTGAGACGGTTGGACCGACAAACTTCCAAGATGTCCAAGGGGATATCGCAACGAAGATGAATGCGATTCTCGCGAAGTATCCGAAAGGAAGCATTGATGCGGTTTGGGGAGCGTGGGACGAAGTCGCAAAAGGGGCTTATAAATCGCTCAAGGATAATAAACGTCAAGAAATCCCGCTGATCTCGATCGATGTCTCGAATCAGGATATCAACCTGATGCGTGAAAAAGGCAGTAACTGGGTCTCGACGAGTGCGGTGGATCCATTCTTGATTGGACAAACGGACATGCGATTACTGGCTAAGAAAATCGCTGGCGAGAAGACGCCGGATAGCTTTGATCTCGATGCGAAACTTGTGGAGCAGAAGGCGTTGAAGCAGGATACGACGATGTACAATCTCGATACGATCATCAAAGGATGGAGTACATCGGACAAATTCAATGAACCGTGGATGGACCGGTTGCGTGACGTCCATAAAAAACAATGACGTCTACCAATCATCACTTGAAGATGACTGGGATTTCACTGGCGTTTCCAGGAGTGCAAGCCTTAAAACAAGTCTCGTTTGAAGTGAAATCCGGTGAAATCCACGCGCTTGTCGGTGCGAATGGTGCCGGTAAGTCGACGTTGATGAAAGTCTTATCCGGAGCGGAAACGGCGGACGAAGGAACGATCTGTCTCGACGGGAAGGAGTTATCCATCACGTCACCACGTGATGCGAAACAGATTGGAATCGACCTCGTCCAACAAGAGGTCGATGTGGCGCTTGTCCCGTATTTGACGGTCGCTGAGAATATCTGTCTCGATCTGTTGACGGACGGAACGATGACTGGCTTCGTATCCCAACGCCGTTACATACAGCGTGCCAAGGAAGCGTTAGCGACATTACAGGCGGATATTTCCGTCAAGACACGTGTCGAGGAGTTGCGGCTTGCTGAAAAGCAACTCGTACTGATTGCTCGCGCCCTCGTCCAAGAACGCCGTTTTTTGATTTTAGATGAACCAACGGCACCTCTCAGTCAGGCGGAAACAAGCCATCTCTTTTCAGTCGTGCGTCGTTTAGCCGAACGAGGGCTTGGGATCATCTTCATCTCGCATCGTTTACAGGAACTATATGAGATTTGCGACTCCATCTCGGTCATGCGCGACGGTCAACTCATCTCACGACATCTTTTGACAGACATCACGAAGGAAGCTGTCGTTGAGCAGATGCTCGGGCGTCAGCTTACGTCTGTTGCGAAAACGTCACGGGTAAATGGAACGAACGTATTGACCGTCGAGAGTGCTACGAATGCGGACGTCCACGATATCTCCTTGACGGTTCAAGCAGGTGAAGTCGTTGGTATCGCGGGTCTTGTCGGTGCTGGTAAAACGGAATTATGCAAAGCATTGTTCGGTGATCGCCCGTTTCAGGAAGGGGAGGTTCGGATAGGTGGAAAAGCCCATCGCCTTCGCAATCCACAAGCTGCGATTCAAGCGGGAATCGGTCTCGTTCCAGAAGAACGACGAAAAGAAGGAATTCTTGTTGCCGATTCTGTCGCAGAAAATCTAACAGCAGCGGCAGCTCATGATTTCGTCAACCGCTGGGGGCTGATGGATCGTCGCAAAGAAGCAGATCAGGCATCGCAATGGGTCAAGGAGCTGGGCATTAAAGTGGCAGACGTGAAACAGGAAGTAGGTCAACTATCCGGTGGGAATCAACAAAAAGTCGCCATCGGAAAATGGTTACTGACCGATGTTTCTGTACTCGTCTTGGACGAACCGACGAAAGGTGTCGACGTCGGAGCCAAACAAGATATCTATCGTCTGATTGACGGACTCGCGCAACAACAAAAAGGGATCCTTTACGCGACGAGTGAATGGGATGAACTTTTGACCGTCACGGACCGAATCTACGTCATGTTCGATGGACGGATCGTCCATGAAACGAAGACGGCGGATACATCAGAAGAAACCTTGTTGTGGTATGCGACAGGAGGAGGGCAACGATGAATGAGGTAGTATCAAAACAAACGAACCGAGGGAAGGGTTTACGTCCTGTCCTCGGATTCTTGAACGACTGGGGGATCGTCCTCGCGATCCTTGCCCTCGTCCTGTTTTTTGCGACGACGGCTCCAACATTCCTACAAGGGACGAATTTAATTAATATTTTACGAAGTATCTCCATCGTGACGATTATCGCGATCGGCTTGACGGTCTCTTTGACGGTCAATGGATTTGATTTATCGGTCGGGTCGACCGCGACGCTTGCGAGTTCTTTCGTCGTCTCGTTCTTCGTCTGGTACAGTCTACCGCTCGGTGTCTCGATTGGTTTAGCACTTCTCTTATCTCTTAGCGTTGCTCTGGTGAACATCTTACTCATCGTCTGGTTTAAGATTCCGGATTTGTTTGCGACGCTTGCGACGATGTTCATCGTCGAAGGTGTCGCGATGACGTATACCGGTGGTGGTTCAATCAGTGCCGGAATGCCGCGCTTGGACGGTACACCAACAGTCGGCACGATTCCGGAGGCATTCGCGAAAATCAGCCAGGCACCTTGGATCATCGTCATCATGCTCGTCGTCGTCGCTGTGACACACGTCTTCTTAAGCCATACGCGACACGGTCGTTTTCTCTATATCATCGGCGGGAATCCGGAAGCCGCACGACTGACAGGAATTCGTGTCAACCGCTACCGGGCACTCGCGTATCTGATTGCTGGGTTACTTGCGGCGGTCGGTGGGATTTTGCTTGCGTCACAAGTCGGATCGTCACAAATCAATGCCGGTTCCGGTTATCTGATGCCAGCGGTCGCAGCCGCATTCATCGGCTCGTCGTTCGCAGGACAAGGGAAGCCGAATGCGCTTGGCACACTCGTTGGGGCTTGTCTCGTCGGGATTCTTGAAAATGGTCTTGTCATGTTGTCTGTTCCATACTATTCGTTGAATATCATCAAAGGGCTGGTCCTTGCGGTCGCACTCGCGACGACCTATGCGCGGTATCGGAAAAAATAATTAAAATTCGACGTTTCATTTATAACATATTCGGTAATATTCAATATATGAAAGGATGGTGATGCACATGAATGATTACCAATGTAGAGGGAACGATCGCATGTCGCTTCTGAAAGAAGAGGATCACCGGACTTGACGAACGTTGTCCATTGACACGGATGTATTCGTGTTTTACGTGCAACTGCACGATTCAAGAACGGATTACGGCATGTGTTCGTTCCTGAAACAAATAAGGGGAAACGCTACGGCGTTCCCCCTTTTTCACGTGCTTGAAACTGCTCGTATTTCTTTAAAAGCATAGCGGAATATGAGATGATATAAAAAGTCAGAAAATTCAACTACTATGAGAGCAAGGGGCCTGACAATGCGAACATACACTAAGGAGATTCAAGCGATTATCGACAACGTAGAGAAAGTCATCATCGGTAAGGAAGATGTCATCACACAATCATTGGCAGCACTACTAGCGGGCGGTCACGTCCTATTAGAAGACGTACCGGGAGTCGGGAAGACGATGCTCGTCCGTGCGTTCAGCCGATCGATCGGGTTGACCTTCAAACGTGTTCAGTTCACGCCAGACCTACTTCCGTCAGATTTGACGGGTGTATCGATGTATAACCAGAAAACTAGCCAATTCGAATATAGACCGGGTCCTTTAATGGGGAACATCGTCTTAGCCGATGAGATCAACCGAACATCACCAAAAACTCAATCTGCCTTACTCGAGGGAATGGCGGAAGCGAACGTCACCGTCGATGGTGAGATTCATACGCTTCCGAATCCCTTTTTCGTCATGGCGACACAAAACCCGATTGAACATGAAGGAACGTACCCGTTACCAGAAGCACAACTTGACCGTTTCCTCGTCAAAGTCAAAATGGGTTATCCTGATTTCCAGCAAGAAATGAAGTTGCTCACGCGTTTTGAACGGGATGAACCGATCGAAACACTCGAAGCTGTGATTGGTCGCGAGCAATTGCTCCAGATGAAAGAAGACGTCAAGAACGTCCATGTCTCACAGCCCGTCAAAAAATATATCGTCCATCTCGTCCAAGCGACACGGACGAATGGATCACTCTACCTCGGTGCGAGTCCTCGTTCTTCGATCGCCTTGATGAAGGTCGCGCAAGCGTGGGCGTACATGGAAGGACGCAGTTTCGTTTTGCCGGATGATGTTAAACATCTCTTGATTCCAGTCCTGTCACACCGCCTGATTTTGACAGCGGATGCGCGTTATCACGGTCAATCGTCGGAACGGATTTTGGAACAGATCAAAAAAGAGGTTGCTGTACCCATCCAACAAGACGTGGAGTCCCTATGACGAAGTGGCAAATTGGTTGGCGTTACGCTGTATTACTTTTGACGACGGCAGCCTTATGGGCATATGCGCGCGTTGATGGCGGAAATGTCGCTTCCTTGCTGTTTTACGTCATGGCTGGTTTGACCGTCTACTGGACTCTCTTCCTCATTTGGCCCGTCACGCAGGCACTTGCGACACGCGAAGTATCGAACAAGATGCTCGTTGCTGGAACCGATATCCCGGTTTCCTTACGGGTTCGTCGACGTTTTCCGTTTCTCGTCGGAGCCGTCGAAGTGACGGAGGTGATTCCGAACGAACTCAGTGAAGAAAAACTCGATATTAGCCGTCCACTCCGAGCCCATTACCGGAAGACGGAGCAAATCGATTACACGATACCATCGATTCGTCGAGGGGTGTATCAGATTCCAGGCTGTATCGTCGAAATCACGGATCCATTCGGGTTATTCAAGCGGAAGCGGATGTTTCCGGTCGAGACGTATCTTGCGATTGAACCAGCGCGCCTTGCCGTTCAGCTTCCCCATGAGGAAGACCGTGGCGATGGGGGAATCTCACCGGTGTCACTTGATCTTCGCCAGTCGTCCTTTACCGTCGTCGGGGTCCGGGAATACGTCAGTGGGGATCGGATGAATCAGATTGACTGGAAAGCGACAGCGAAACGCCAAGGATTGATGACGAAGACGTTCGAACGAGAGCAAGAACGGGAGACGACGATCGTCTTTGATGAGGGAACGGAGGCGGGTGAAGCCTTCGAACGTGTCATCTCGATGCTCGCAGAAACGACGGATCAGTTGAACAAACGACGACTGAGCTATCGGATCCATCTCGTCGGGCATGCCGTTCAATCATTGTCGTTACCACTTGAAGGAGCGAAACTGACGCATTACCTGATGACGGCGCAACCGAGTCGGACGCGGACGTTCATCGAGTCATGGGAATACTCGTCTAAGGCGCTTCGATTGAGCGGGAACGTCCTCTTCATCACACCGGATCTTGAATCGAACAATGAACTATGGATTTCGAAGATTAATCAAGAAGCCACCGTTCATGTCTATACACCAGAACGGAGGGGAGTGCGATGATACGACGATTAATCTGGAACGCCATCGCAGCAGCCCTTTTGACTTGTTTCATGCCACCACTTCTCGAACTGACGACGTTCGAGCATCTTTGGTCCTTCTTACCGATGCTGTTCCTGCCTTTACTGTTATCGCCTCTCGCGCGACGTTACTTCTTACTTGGCAGTCTCGCGGGGCTACTATTGTCGTTCTACTTGATTTTGACGCCGGGAGCAGCACCGTGGGGCATCTTTACGGAAATCAGCTCAGATGTTCAAAGTGTCATCAATGGTGAGTTACCGGGACGACCAGCCTTTGCACTCTCGATCGGACTAATCAGTTTCTTGATCGCTTATTTAGCACGGCGGACATTCCCGAATCGCGGATTTGTGTTTGGCCTTGCCTTCGGTGTCATCGGATTTATCGCCTATTGCGATACGTGGACGGATTATTCGGGAGAGACGTTCATTCTCTATCCGATCATTCTATCTTTATTATTACTCTATGCGACGGAAGTTAACGAACGACCGCGCGCTTCTTACGTTCGTCCGCTAAGTGCTTTATTCATCATGGGTGCTGTCATCGTCGCTGCTGTCCAAAGTCCTGTCATCAATGCGACATGGCAAGACAGTTGGTACGATTTGACGTCCGGTCTTGAAGGTGAAGGAGAGCCGTCAAATGCGATTCAAAAGGTCGGCTACGGTAACAATGATGAGCAACTCGGTGGACCGTTTCAGATGGACGATCGAGAAGTTTTCCAAGTCGAAAGTGAAGGGAACCGCTACTGGCGAGTCGAGACGAAAGATATCTATACCGGCAAGGGGTGGGTGCTGTCGGAATCGAATCCGGAAATCGATGCGCGTGGTTTCTTCTCGCATTTCGGAAAAGAGGTCAAGACAAGAAATGAGACGGCAACGTTTGAGATGGCACGTGAACTGCCGTTCGTTCCGTACAATGGTGATAATGTTCGGTTGACGGTCGACCAACAACGACAAAATGTACTGGTTGATCCTGAGAATCAAAAAATCTCGTATCTCGACGACACGAATCAGCAGCGCAACTATCAAATCGAATATGCCTACCCACTCTTCACAGAAGAGCAGTTACAGACAGATGAGCCGCTCAATTTATCAGCGGCTGACACACGTCGGTACCTGCAGCTACCAGATGGATTACCACAACGTGTCCGTGATTTAGCGAATCAAATCGTTGAGGGTGAAGAAACACCGTGGGACAAGGTGCGAGCGATTGAAAACTATTTCGAAGAAGAAAACTTCGAATATAATACGGAGGAAGTCGCCGTACCAGGAGAAAATCAAGATTACGTCGATCAATTCCTGTTCGAAACGAAGCTCGGATACTGTGATAACTTCTCGACGTCCGCCGCTGTGTTGCTTCGGGCAGCTGGATTACCCGCACGCTGGGTAAAAGGGTTCACGGGAGGCGAATCCGATGTCATCGGATCCGCCGTGACCAGTTATACGGTACGAAATAAAAATGCCCACTCGTGGGTCGAAGTCTACATTGAAGGACCAGGCTGGATACCGCTTGAGCCGACTGTTAGCTTCGACGGAGCAGGTCAATATACGATTGACCGAGAAACGAACAACGAGACGGAGCAAACAAATCCACAACGCGAAACAGAAAATAATACAGAGACGACGACACCAAATCGTCCGCAGGAAAATCTTCTCGACGAAGAACAGACGACTAGCGCCGGACAGACGGAGCAGAAGTCAATTCCGTTTTGGCCAATCCTTGTGACGGCACTCGCTCTCTTGTTCCTTTACCTGTTCCGAAAACCAATCATTCGAACACTCGCGATTCTCTTCTTCCGGAGACAAATCGAGCGACCAGAAGGATTCCGCCGGATGTATCGCTACCTCTTGCGACGTCTTGATAAAAAAGGATTCCATTATCAAGATGGTCGGACGCTTGCGGAACTCGCTCACGAAGTCGATGGGTACTACGAGACGTATGCGATGCGACCGTTGACGGATGCTTACGAACGGATGGTCTATGGTGGAGAATCACTGTCGGCTGATAAAAAACGTGAATATTTCGAAAATATCATTCGTCATGTAGAGGGTTGATATTTACGAAACGATACAGGTACAATGGGAACAACGTAAATCACACACATGCAATCTCCTTTGTATATACTCGCGAATATGGCGCGAGAGTCTCTACCGGGTCACCTTAAACGACCTGACTATGAAGGAGCAGACCCTTCGTATACATTTTTTTGTGAAGCGGCCTGCTCTTTTTCCATTTTATCCATGGGCGAAGAGTGGGCTTTTTTCATAGGGTACGCATGAAATCAGAAAGGCGGGAACAGATTTGGAAGCACATTTGGACCAGGAAATGATTCTCGTCCTCGATTTTGGAGGACAGTACAATCAATTGATCACACGTCGTATTCGGGACCTTGGTGTCTACAGTGAATTGCATTCGCATAAAATCACTGCAGCAGAAGTAAAAGAAATCGCACCTGCTGGTATCATCTTCTCAGGTGGTCCACGTAGCGTCTACGCAGAGGATGCGTACCGGTGTGACCCGGAAATCTTCGACCTCGGTATTCCAATCTTCGGAATCTGTTACGGCATGCAGCTCATGTCACAACATTTCGGCGGAACAGTGGAACGTGCGGGACATCGTGAATATGGAAAAGCCACATTGACGTTACAAGACCCGTCACCGATGTATGCGAACTTACCGCTAGAACAAACGGTCTGGATGAGTCACAGTGACCTCGTCACATCTGTGCCAAACGGATTCGTCGTTGATGGGACGAACGTGTCATGTCCGATCGCTTCGATCAAGAACGAAGAGTTGAAAATGTATGGTGTGCAGTATCACCCAGAAGTAAACCATACGGTCTTCGGAAAAGAATTGCTCAAGAACTTCCTCTTTGAAGTCTGTAAATGTGCAGGCGATTGGTCGATGGAGAACTTCATCGAAATCGAAGTGGCGAAGATTCAAGAACAAGTCGGCGACAAAAAAGTCCTCTGTGCACTTTCTGGTGGTGTCGACTCGTCTGTCGTCGCAGCCTTGATTCACAAAGCAATCGGTGATCAATTGACATGTATGTTCGTCGATCACGGTTTATTGCGTAAGGGTGAAGCGGAGAGCGTCATGAAGACATTCGCGGATCACTTCCACATGAACGTCATCAAGATTGATGCCCAGGACCGTTTCCTCGACAAACTCCGTGGTATCTCAGATCCAGAGCAGAAACGTAAAATCATCGGCAACGAGTTCGTCTACGTCTTCGACGAAGAAGCTTCGAAGCTGACGGATATGGACTTCCTTGCACAAGGTACGCTCTACACGGATATCATCGAGAGTGGTACGGATACGGCACAAACAATCAAATCACACCACAACGTCGGTGGACTGCCGGAAGACATGCAGTTTGAATTGATCGAACCGATCAACACGTTGTTCAAGGATGAAGTCCGTGAACTTGGGAAAGAACTTGGCCTTTCTGATGAAATCGTCTGGCGTCAGCCGTTCCCAGGACCAGGTCTCGGAATTCGTGTCCTTGGTGAAATCACAGATGAGAAACTCGAAATCGTTCGCGAATCTGATTTCATTCTTCGTGATGAGATTAAAAAAGCTGGACTCGAGCGCGAAATCTGGCAGTACTTCACAGTCCTTCCTCCAATCCGTTCGGTTGGTGTCATGGGCGATGAGCGGACATACGACTATGCTGTCGGAATCCGCGCTGTTACGTCAATTGACGGGATGACTTCAGACTGGGCACGGATCCCATGGGACGTGCTTGAGAAAATCTCGGTTCGAATCGTCAACGAAGTCCAGAACGTCAACCGCGTCCTGTACGATGTGACGTCGAAACCACCTTCAACGATTGAGTGGGAATAATAATGAATCAGCACCACGTTTCTGTAAAAGAACGTGGTGCTATTTTGTTATCTCCTGCTACACTATGAGATGGAACTTATTACTACAGAGGATAGGTAAGGACATTCGTTATGAACAAACGCGATGCATATTGGGATAATGCAAAATTCGGATTGATTACGCTCGTCGTATTCGGTCATTTGATTGAACCGATGATTTCAAAAGATGTCGGTATGACGAACCTGTTTCATTTCATATATCTGTTTCATATGCCAGCTTTTATTTTCATCTCCGGTTACTTTACGAAAGGACACATGACGGCATCTCGTCTTCTTCGACTCACACTAGACTATCTTGTACTGTTTCTGCTTGTACAAACGGTATTCGTCGCGGCGACAAAGTGGATGGGACTCACACAATATGCGTTTTGGACGTTGCAACCAGCTTATATCTATTGGTATCTGTTTGCGGTATTTATATGGACGTTCGTGTTGTGGGTAATCGTCTGGATCAATCACTTTCTACAAGTGTCATTATGGTACTTTGTCGCGGGAAGCATCGTGATCAGTGTTTATCTCGGCTTTTTTGAAACGATTGGTTGGACACTCAGCGCTTCACGGATTATCGTGTTTTTCCCGTTCTTTTTACTGGGCTATACATTCCGACGACACAAGTTAACCTTTCCGACGTCAGGTGGCGCAAAGGTTTTTGGATTAGGGGTGGGCGGAATCGCAATCGTCCTACTGTTACGTTACCCAGAGATTTTGAACTTTCAATTGTTGAGTGGTACAAGCGGTTATGCTCCTATGGGTCTCGGTTTAGAAGGAGCAGGTATTCGACTCTCTTTGTATGGTTTGCAACTGCTTTTAGTCTGCGCTTTTTTTGCTTGGATACCACGACGACATGGAATTGGAACAACACTGGGTGCTCACACATTACCGATTTATGTCGGACACGGTTTTATCGTCAAAGCGATGATAGCTGCATCGTTCTATGACAATGTAGAGAGTTGGCATCTGGTATGGGTTGGGATGACAACCATTCTAATATTAGTTTTACTTGGAAACCTACCAATGACACTACAACTATCGAAATGGATCATGATAAATTCCGAACAGAAGAACGCTTACAAAACCGAACGTTCGGATAAATTAAGTAGTTAAATTTCGTTTTTATGGTTGACCCGTGAATTTGACCGTGCTACGATGTGTCTGTTCTTATTTTTCATACCACGACGAATTGTAATATTAAGTG
>NZ_DGYQ01000016.1:17259-72169 GCF_002396765.1 Exiguobacterium sp. UBA5002 | reverse complement strand
CGCGTCGATGCGACGACTGAACTTGACCAGACATCAGTCATCGTCTTTTCGAACGCATCCAGTTCAACAGTTTTGAATGCTTTTGATCGTGACATGATACGACCTGCCCCGTGTGGTGCGGAATAGTTCCAATCAGGATTTCCTTTTCCAACGACGATCAAGGAGCCGTCACGCATGTTCATCGGAATGATTGCCCGCTCGCCGGCTTTTGCAGAGATGGCACCTTTTCGTAGAATCATCGCGTCAAGATCGATATAGTTGTGGATCGTATCGAACTGATCCGCTACCGTCCATCCCATCGCTTCAAAAATAACTTCAGTCATCGCTTGACGGTTCAATGCTGCGTATCGTTGGGCAATCTTAAGATCATGGAGGTAACGCTCCATCGCTTCGCCAGAAACAGATGCTAAATCTTTGTTAAACGTAGACCGTTTTTCCTTCAATTGCTGTAAGGTGGCTTGAATCTCCGACTCGCGCCCTTGTTGCTTCAATTCGGCGATGACTCGGTCCGCGTCAAATTGGAAGCGTGCCGTTTCCGCTTCTGCTTGATAATGTTCGGCAATCGTCTTCCCAAGATTGCGACTACCAGAATGAATGACGAGATAGCGCTGTCCTGCTGCATCCTGGTTCAGTTCGATGAAATGATTCCCTCCACCAAGCGTACCGATTGATAATCGTGCCCGCGTCTCGTTAAACGGTGCAAGCACTTGATCAAACGGTACCTGTTCGGACAATGGATGAGCTTGCTGACGTACCGACATGCCACTTGGAACAAGACGCTGAATCGTCGCGTCAAGTTTCGCATAATCGATTGGTTGTTGTTCAGCAAGTCGTGTACATAACATGCCGCAACCGATATCGACACCAACGAGATTCGGTACGACCTCGTCCGTCACATGCATCGTCGTTCCGATGACAGATCCTTTTCCAGCATGGCAATCTGGCATGATCCGGACGCGACTGTCTGTCGCAAATTGTTCCTCTAACATAGCTGTGACTTGCTTAATCGTCAGGTCGTCGACGTTATCCGTGAAAATCTTTGCTTCTCCATACGTGCCTTGAATCGTTTTCATACGATCGTTCCTCTCTTTCCTATCCATTTAATTATTCTGCTGTTTCTTTCATGATTTCAATGAATTGTTTCGTCAGTGTCGTCGGTCCCGTCTCTGTCAACCAGACGAAGGCTGTCGTACTTGCGGCACCGGATAGGTATGTCTGGTGCAGTCCTGTCATATCCAGTTCCCGCAACGTACTCTCCGGCAATACAGTCACCGCTTGTCCACTGCGGACAAGTCCAATCAGCGTCAAGACATCGGAACATGTCTCTTGCGATACGACGCCGAGCCGTTGACTTAACGTCTGAAAGACACCGAGTCCTTCCTGACTCGGAATGATGAGATCCGCAGTCGGATGATCCGGATGCCAGACTTGATGAAACGGTTCTTCTTCCATCCATTCAATCGAGATCCCTTGCGCATCAATCGGCAGACGGACGAACGCTGCATCAAGCGACCGCTCTTTCAACCGTTCGATGAGCGCACTCGATTCTCCTTGGTGGACTTGTAAGATAATGCCAGGATGTCGTCGTTTCATCCGTTCAATCCATTCGACGAGCCGACTGGCTGATAATGTGTTCACACCAATGCGCAAGATACCCGTTCGTCCGGCTTCGATGTCGCTCACTTCCATCCGTGTCTCCTGCTCGAACTGTAGTAAAGAAACTGCTCGTTCATATAAGCGGTTGCCGCTTGGGGTAATCCGAATCCCGCGCCCTGCCCGCTCAATCAGACGAACGCCAAGCTCTTCTTCCATTCGCCGAATTTGCTGCGTCAAGGCTGGTTGCGCCATCCGTAAGCGCTCCGCCGCCCGCGTGACGGATTGTTCCTCGACGACCGCACAAAAATAGCGGTACTGACGTAAATCCATATTCATCATCTCTTTCATATGTTTTCGTGTATAAAGATATATGAATCATAACATCAATCATATGCTATGATGCAGGAATATCTGAAGTTTAAGAAAGGAGCTTTTTCATGAAACAAACGACTTCTACCTTCCAGTGGATTGTCTTTTTACTCGCGAACACGATTGCTTTACCAATCGTCGTCGCCAGTCTGTTCGACCTCTCTTCAGTCGAGACAGCTGCTCTCGTCCAACGGTCGTTCTTTGTAGGCGGGATTGCCTGTTTCCTACACGGAGCCTTCGGCCACCGGCTTCCGATCGTATCGGGACCTGCCGGATCATGGGTCAGCATCTTCGTCGTCATCGCCGCATTACCGGTCGATTCAAAAACGGCTTTTACGATCGCGATGGCAGCCGTCGTCATTGCCGGCGTCGTCCTCATCATTCTCGGTTTGACAGGATGGACGAAATACTTATTACCCGTCTTCACACCGCTCGTCAGCGGAACGTTTTTGCTCTTATTATGTATTCAATTAACAGGCGTCATGCTCGGTGCCGTTCTTGCCGTCGAGGCAACACGTCTCGCCGGAATCATCACGTTCTTGCTCGTACTCGGACTCAGCCAATTCGGACCGAGTCGCTTACGTCCGTTTGCCTTGATGATCGGAATCATCGTCGGTTGGCTCGTCAGTCGTCCGTCGCTTCCTGCATCGTCTAGTTTGTTCGCACCACCGCAAGCGTTACCGTTCGGATGGCCACAGTTTGACGGCAGTGCATTCCTTGTCGCGATTCCGTTCGCGATTTTGCTTGTCGTCAATTTAATTGCCGCTTTAAGTGCCGTCGAAGCAACGCTTCAAAAACAAGGACGTCTCCACCAAGGGTTATCCATCGAAGGTGTCATTCATTTACTCGCCGCTACTTTCTCGACGCTTGTACCGGTGCCTTTACCGATTACGAGCGGGTTCATCGCGCAAACAGGAAGCCGGAAACGTCGTCCGTTCTTGATTGCCTCGCTCGTCATCGCACTGATTGGTTTCTTCCCAAGCTTGATCGGGATCATCGCGACATTACCGCGTAGCGTTGCGAGTGCCGCGTTGCTTGCGACATTGCCGCACATGTTTCTGATTGCCTGGCAGTCTGCTGAAAGTAATATGGAGAACAGTCGCCGCCGCCATGCGTTTGCGATCAGTGCCGTCATCGGCATCAGTATCTTGTTACAATCGACCGTCATCGCGGAAGTTCTGCCTTTGACACTTCGTCCGTTCCTCAGTAATGGGTTACTCGTCGGAACGATGCTTGTGCTCGGTTTCGAGATCATCGAAAAAGTACGTTCCCGTCGCGCGAAACAAGCGGATCGATTGGCGAGCTAAATGAGATTGTACGATCCAGACGATGTCATCATCCTCGCTTTCCTGTAAGAGTCGAGGATGAACATTTCTTCTGTTTATTCATCTAAAAAAGTAGCCTTTTCGATGTGATTCGAAAAGGCTACTTTTTTCTTATTTCATTCAATTAAAATCAAAAAGCTATTTTACTCAACGCACTTCCCGCCACCATTTTCGTGTCGTGCTCTCGGGTGTCACACTCTCCCCGATCATTGGTGTCAGAACCGGAATCTCATCGCGTTTCGCTTCCTTGAGCAACCGTTCGACCGGTTCGAACCAGGCATGAAAAGCGAGGATGAAGGCAGACCAGTGAATCGGCATCAGGACGCGACCTTTGACATCTCGATGTGCTTGAACTGTTTGTTCCGGTAACATATGCGAATTGGACCACCGGACATCATACTGCCCACATTCCATCATCGTCAAATCAAACGGACCATATTGTTCGCCGATTGCTTTAAAGTGTGGACCATATCCACTATCGCCACTAAAAAAGACCTTTTGCGAGCCTTCGATGACCCATGACGCCCATAGCGTTGAAAATTGATCAAGACCATTTCGCCCTGAATAATGGCGCGAAGGAGCCGCTGTCAGTTTGATGCCACCGACTTGCGTCGATTCATGCCAGTCGAGTTCCGTGATTCGCTCAGCCGAGACACCCCATCCACGGAGACGACTACCGACCCCGAGTGGCACGATGAAGCGACCGACTCGATTTTTCAAGGCGAGGACGGATGGATAATCAAGATGATCATAATGGTCGTGCGAATAGACGACGACATCAATCAACGGCAGGCGATCGAGATCAACCTTCTGCGTCGTTTGAAAACGTCCCCCACCCAGTTTCGGGAACGGTGATGGTGCGCGCCCGAGCATCGGGTCAAAGAAAATCGTTTGTTCATCAAGTTCGAGTAAAAACGCCGAATGTCCGAACCATGTGACGCGTGGTGCTTCACTATCGTCTTGACGTCGCTGATACGGAAGCGTCGGTAACGCTTTGACAGGACGCAGATTCGGAATGTTTCGTCCGTAATCCTTTAAGATGCTTTTCATCGAGTCCCATTCCATCTTCAACTGGAAATCCATCTCATTTTTGAACTTCCCGTCGACAAAACGATCTGATCGCTCGAAACTCCGCCGCTCTGCACGGCTTGGTCGTTTCCCAAACACCGGGTATCGGTTGATGAACCAAGCACTGGCAAGACCGATTCCTGCTAAAGCTGTCACTATTTTTTTCATGTCTTATCACCTCTTCGATGCTCTCAGTATAGCACCTCGATTCCTCACACATCTCGCTTTGCGACTCCGGACACGAGAAAAAAGTGAAGATCACCGATATGGCGCCTTCACTTCTAGGTATTAGTCGAGATCGTCCGCTTTCCACTTCGCCCGGTCGCTCTTCTCACCGTCCCCGCGGTGATTGGATTCATAGGCGTTATTCCCTGGATTTTCGACCTTGTTATCATCGTGCCGATGATCATGATCGTGGTCATGGTGATGATGGTGCTCATGGTCGTGGTCATGATCGTGATCTCGATCCTTGACGAACAATGCAAGACCGCCACGCTCGACTTCTGCGTAATGCCGTTCTGCCTCATCGTCCGAATGTCCGACACGTTTTAATGTCTCGCGGAGCGGTGGTTCTTTAGAAAATTTTGATTTGACCTGATCAATCCAACTTGCACCCGATGCTTCGTCTGCCGCGTCATCTCGACCGACGACAGAAAAATCCGAATCATGATGCCCTTGTTGTTTCAATTCCTCGATTTTTCGTTCCAGACTCGATTGATCCTGATAGATTCCAACAAACCGTTTCGCCATCACATGACACCGTCCTTTTTCATATGAATTCAAACTCGCTCTGTTTTTACCCTTGTTCGCTTGCCATCAAACGAAATTTCAGGAACGAAAAAACGGACCACTTCGAAAAGTAGTCCGTCAAAAACTTAGAGTTGTTGCGGTGAATCGACCAATGTGATGGTTCCTTCGTTTTTCTGAACGAATCGCTCGTAGACGAAATCATTCGCAAATAATAGAACAGCATTTTCCCAACGGTCGTAGACGAGAACCGTCCGTGAATCCGTCAATTGTTTGACGGCAGCGACTTCAGCTGGCTTGATCCATTTCGCGACTTGGAAGTTCGCAGCATCCTTCAAGATGTCAACGCCATACTCACCTTTGAGCCGGTGCTCGAAGACTTCGAATTGGAGTTGTCCGATTGCTCCGAGGATGATTTCGTTGTATTCCGTCTTGTAGACCTGGATCGCACCTTCTTGCGCGAGCTGTTCGACACCTTTTTGGAACTGTTTCGACTTCAAGGCGTTTTTTGTGTAGACCTTCAAGAAGAGTTCTGGTGCGAACGTCGGGAGTGCTTCATATTGCAATGATGGATCACCGTTCGTAATCGTATCACCGATTTGATAGTTGCCTGAATCGTACAATCCGATGACGTCTCCTGCGAACGCTTCATTGACCGTTTCCCGCTCATCCGCCATGAATTGTGTCGATTGCGACAGTTTCATTTTCTTGCCTGTCCGTGTCAGGACGACGTCCATTCCACGATCAAATTTACCCGTACAAATACGGACGAACGCAATCCGGTCACGGTGGTTCGGGTTCATGTTTGCTTGAATCTTGAAGACGAAACCGCTGAAGAAGTCTTGTGCCGGCTCGACTTTCCCTTTATTCGACTCACGAGGTGTCGGTGAAGGGGACAAGTTCAAGTAATGTTCAAGAAGTGGTGTGACGCCGAAATCGACGAGGGCTGATCCGAAGAAGACCGGAGTCAACTCACCTTTTGCGATCAATTCTTCATCGTATTCGTTACCTGCGCCGTCGAGTAAGTCGACTTCATCCATCAACGTCTCGTACATTTCCGAGTTGATCGTCGTCGCGAGTTCTTCGTTTGCGAGACCTTCCTCGCCGAGTTCGATCGTCTTGCGATCATTTTTAAAGCAGTGGAATTGTCCTTTGACGCGGTCATAGACCCCTTCGAACTGTTGACCTGAACCAGCTGGCCACGTCACAGCTACAGACGGGATGCCGAGGACTTCTTCGAGTTCTTCCATCAATTCGAGTGGGTCACGCGCTTGACGGTCCATCTTGTTGATGAACGTAAAGATTGGAATCCCGCGCATCCGACAGACTTGGAACAGTTTCTTCGTTTGTGACTCGATCCCTTTCGCCGCATCGATGACCATGATCGCTGAGTCAACCGCTGTCAGGATCCGGTACGTATCTTCACCGAAGTCCGAGTGACCTGGTGTATCCATGATCGAGACGATCTTTTTGTCGTATTCGAATTGCATGACCGAAGACGTAACAGAGATTCCGCGTTGTTTTTCGATTTCCATCCAGTCGGATTTCGCAAATTTCGAGTTTTTCCGTGCCTTGACAGAACCTGCCTCACGGATTGCCCCTCCGTGCAGGAGGAATTTTTCAGTTAATGTCGTCTTACCCGCATCCGGGTGGGAAATGATGCCGAAAATCCGACGCTTTTCGACTTCCGTTTGTAGAATGTTTGTCATGTATGGTAGTTCCTTTCAACGATATATTCAAAAGTCCGATCAATCTTTTTCGCAACTAGTCTATCATACCGAATTTTCAAGGTCTCGTCCATTTCACTTCATTGACTCAATTTTCAGATTTAAGGTTGACAATTCATCACGATCTTCTTTACGATGACAAGGAAGTTCACTATTACAGAAGGAGGAGACGTACAATGGTATTCCATCAAGCCCGGACATCTGTCCACACTGTCTTTGTATCGGCTACAACTGTACGTCACCCAATCGTTTAATTTTTAATTAAGCAGGGTGTGCGTATGCGTATACGTACATGCTGCCCTCTTATATTAGGACGGGTATGCCCATATTTGTGCGTATCCGTCTTTTCTATTGTCTAAAAACGGAATATAAGGGGTTTTCACTATGTTTAACGCACTCAAACAGCTTGATCGCAACATCTGGATCCGGTTCGTCGGGGAAACGATCACTGGGATCATGATGTTCATGATTGCACCATTTTTAGTTCTTTATTATGCGGATCGACTCGATTCCTACTTCTTGGTCGGTATCATCATGGCGACCGGACCGATCATGTCGCTCGTCGGCGCCGTTCTCGGTGGTCACTTCGCTGATAAATTCGGTCGAAAACCACTGATGGTCCTCTCAATCATCGGTGACGTCATTGCTTTAATCGGCTTCTCGTTCGCCGATTCATTCGGACCGCTTCTCGCTTTGAACGCGCTGCTCGGTTTATCGAGTTCACTGTTCCATCCGGCGGCAAGCGCGATGGTCGCTGACGTCACACCACCAGAACGCCTGAACGAATCGTTCGGTCTGCTGCGGATGGGACATAACGTCGGGGCCGCATTCGGTCCACTTCTCGGAAGTGCCGTCCTGTTCGTCGACCGTTCACTCATCTTCTACTCTGCCGCTTTCGTCTTTTTCCTGTACGGAATCGTACTCTACTTCTTCATCGAAGAGACGAAACCGGACTATATCGAAAAGACGGACGAAGTCAAAGTATCACCGCTCACTGTATTGCGAAAGGATCATGTCTTTTTAATCTTCATCGGTGCGGGTGTCTTCATCTCGATGGGATTTGCCCTCGTTGAGAGTATGTTACCGGTCTTCTTGAAAGAAGGACTACCGGGGTTACCAACGAAACAAAATCCGTTCCCTTACTTGATGGCACTGAACGGAATCATGGTCGTCTTGTTCCAGTTCCCGATCGCTGCTCGCTTGTCCGGCAAAGCATTCGGAAAAGTCATGTTGCTCGGAGCCTCGATTTTCGGAATCGGCATGATTTTCCTCGCATTCGTTCCGTCTTACCTGTTCTCACTCGGAACGAGTTATGTCGTGCTCGTGACGGTATTGCTTGCGATTTATGCGTTCTATACGCTCGGCGAGATGATCATGTCACCTGTCCAGATGACGTTCATCGCCTTGATCGCACCAGAACATCTCCGCGGAACGTACAATGGTGCCGCTAGTCTCCAGTGGTTGATTGGTGGCGTCACCGCACCACTTCTCGGATCGTTATTCCTTGATACCGGAAAAGGTGACTTTGCGCTCGGATTCGTCGGACTGCTCTGTTGTGTCTCAGGTGGGGTCTATCTCGCACTCGACCGGTCGATTCAACGCGCAAAACGCTTAACGAAATCAGCTTAAAAAAGCGATGTGTCATGCTCCGACTTTTGTCAGAGCGTTACACATCGCTTTTCTCGTTAAGAGGGTAATTGATTTGCCGCTACGAACGGACCAAACAGGACCGGTAACGGATCAAGTCGTTGCTGGATTTCTTCAATGAAATTCGTCGATCCACTGACGAAGACGATCGGATCATTTGCCGTGATCATCGTCAAGAATTCGTGCATCTGTTGTTCCCATCCTTCTTGATGAATGTGATGAACGACCATCCCTTTCGTCGTCAAGGATAGGACATTCGCTAACATTCGTTCTGCCAGTTCCTCAGCTGAGACATGTAACAAGGTCGTTTTTCGACCACTCAAGAGCGCGTGCCTGGCTTCATCGATTACGGCTCCGAGATGATGTTCTTCTGCAATCAACAAAATATCTTGTTGACGCCAGTTTTCAGCATGACGGTATTTACAAAAATGGCGGCACGTATCGACGAGTTGATGGTGAACAATTGCCCATGCTTGAAGCAAAGGTACATCTTCTTTAAGGTCATATTCGATTTGAATAGCTTGAAGAATTTCACGACTGATGATGTCCGGGTACGTCAACAGAAACGATTTCGTCTGATCGATTTCATTCAGTAAAATCAATTTAAACAGTTCACTCGATTCATGCTGGTTTGTAATCTGATTCAATAATTGACTCAGGCGTAAAATCCGTAAGGCACGAGTTCCGTCCTGAGCCCCCGCTTCTCGAAGCGCGCGCAATTCTTCTTCGTACGTCGCCTCGAGCGAGTTATAGAAGCGCGTCGCGATCCGCAATCCCTTTTGCTCCATCGATGGACCGAGCTGTTGCAAAAGATGTAATGCCTGATCGAAATGCATAATTTAACCTACCTTTCACCGTCCATTATGCGTGAATCCACCCTCAAAAACAATCTCTAAAATGCATCTTATTTTTTGCACATTGAAAGTTGTAAATGCTTGCGTCCCCCCCTAGTATGTGTGTTAAGTAGGTGATGAAAATGCGCATGACACGTTATACGGATTACGCGATTCGGTCCCTGCTGTTCGCAGCAGCCCATCCCGATCGTTTAGTCCGAATCCAGGAAGTAGCGGATTGTTACGACATTTCTAAGAATCATTTGATGAAAGTAGTCTATCGTTTAGGACAGAGTGGTCTGATTGATTCTGTTCGTGGTCGTGGAGGTGGGTTCCGCTTAGCAGGTCCTCCAGATGCAATTCATATCGGTGACGTCGTACAACTGTTTGAACCAACCGTTCATTTTCTCGATCCGCAAGAAGGTATTCACGAGGTCCCTTCGCTCAATCCGGCACGTGATGCCTTCGATGATGCCATTGCGGCGTTCCATCAAGTACTCAATAGTTACACGGTACATGATTTGCTACATCCGACAGCTGATACTCATCCATAAATACTTGAAATGATTCCGAACCGCGATTGAGCCGGTTCGGAATCTTTTTTTATTCCACCCTCGCTCAATTGCGATTTCTCAAAACGCTCGTGGTATACTTATATAAGAAAGGAGGGGTACAGATGAACCCTCAAGAAGAACTCCATCTCTTATATCTTCGCTTAAAGGAAGAAGAACCCTCCGTTGCACGCGGTGAGGCCTTATGGGCCATCTTTGAGGAAACAGCTGATGATTCACTCCGCTTCCTCTCCTTATGGGCATTTTCACAAAATCAATTTGACTTAGGACACTTCCGATCGTTTCTCGTGTCCTTCACGCTCTTGATGGAATGGATCCGAAAAGATGAGATGACACTGACTCCCAAACAAGAACTTGATTTGTACTGGAACTACAAGTCCTACTTGATCTATATGGCAGAACAAGAAGATGTGACGGTCTCGCTTCTCGAAGAAGACCTCGACCGTTTCATCGACTTCTGTGACGCGCATGGCTTTATTCGGACACGTGACTATATCAGCTTCATGGTCTACAGCAAACTCGGTGACGAGGAACAAGCCGATCATTATCTATCGGAATGGGTTGACGCGCCAAGTGACGAACTCAGTGATTGCCCGTCCTGTGAAGCATTCAGCCGGATGACGTATGCGATTGATCGTGGCTTCGAAGATCGTGCCTTGCTACTTTATGCAGCACTGCGGCATGAACGCGGTTGCTCGCGGATGCCGGATCAGGCTCACCCATACATCCTACCGTTGTTCCTCAGTCGCAAAAAAGAACGCTTCGATTGGAGCGAACGCTTGATTGAAGAAATCAAACGTGGTGAAACCCTCTTCACAGGCGGTGATGAACCGTATCACCTGTATGCGAAGATGTATTATGATACAAACTATACTTGGTCGATGGAAGAGAAAAAACAATTGATCCCGTTCTTGACTGATCGTGGATATCTTCAGTTCCTACTCGCTCACTATGCGTTCGCCCATCGTCAATCGCTTGGTGAGGAAGCGTCGTATCTCGCAGCGCTTCGGACGAATCTCTATGAGATTGCACAGTCTCTCGATCGCCGGATCGAAGGTGTCTTCTACTTGAACCTCGTCGAACGTGAACTAAAACGGATCACCCAGTTCGTTGCCTGAATCTCATTCGTAAAGGAAGTGTCTTCATGTTAGATCATGTCCAGCTCGCTATGCCGAAAAACGAAGAAGATCGCGCCCGTGCATTTTATGCCGGGCTTTTACATATGAAGGAAGTCGAAAAAACAGCTGGTGTTCAAGCCAGTGGTGGTGTCTGGTTCGAGGATCATGGTGCAGCACTTCATCTCGGCATCGAGGAGCCATTCTCCCCTGCTAAAAAAGCGCATCCTGGATTAACCGTCGCTGCGTTCGAAGCCTTGAGCGATGCTCTTCAAGCTGCCGGTTATCCGGTTGAGCATGACACACGCCTTGCGCCACGTCGTCGTTTCTTCACAGCTGATCCCTTCGGTAACCGTTTGGAGATCATCGCTGCCCACCTGCCGACGTTAACTCCGAAGAAGTTGACGGATGGTTCTCATGTCCGCTTAATCGCACCAGCCTCAAGCCTCTCGACGGTCGAGATGAAGATCATCGATGGTGCGATCCAGACCCTCGAATCACTTGGATTACGTGTTTCGATCAGTCAACATGCGCGTGCCGTCAACCCGTTCGGTTCCAGTGATCCTGAATTACGGATTGCAGACCTCCATGCTGCGTTCGCTGATCCGAATGTTGATGCGATTCTGTGCGTTCGCGGTGGGTTCAGTACGAATGAACTTGTCGACTTACTTGACTACGAATTGATTCGGACACATCCGAAAATCCTGTGTGGCTTCTCCGATATCACAGCACTCAGTCACGCCATTCTAACGAATACCGGCTTAGTGACGTACTCGGGACCAATGTTACGGGCTTTCCGTGATCGCGACGCCTATACGATCGATTACTTCAAGCAAGTGTTGTTTGGAACGGATCCCGTTACGATCAAGCCTTCGGTGCATTGGCGTGATAACGATCGCGGACATGTCATTACGTTACCAAACAAAGGTCCACTTCTCTTATCTCCGGGACAAGCAAGTGGTCGACTGCTCGGTGGGAATCTTTGTACGTTAAATCTCCTGCAAGGCACACCACACTTCCCTGATTTACGGGATACGGTTTTATTCCTTGAAGACGATTACGAAGTCCATCCAGCGACGTTCGCCCGTGATTTCGCCTCATTGATGGCGCAACCGGGTGCCGAAACGATTCGCGGGATCGTCTTCGGGCGCTTCCAGCTCGCAACGAAGATGACGGAAGAGCATCTGCGGTATCTGATCTCGCTCTATCCAGTCCTAGAGCACGTACCGGTTCTTGCGAATGTCGACTTCGGACATACGAGTCCTTTGTTCACGTTTCCGATTGGTGGTCAGGTTGAACTGCATGACGAGGTCATCCGACTTCATATTTCTTGAATATCAAAAGAAGGAGACGCGGCAATCCGCATCTCCTTCTTTTTTAGTAGTCGAGCAATCTCGAAGCGTCGATTTGACGTTTCGACCCATCCGCGAACATCTCAAGTGTTGCGAAAATCTGGTCATTTGCCCATTCATAGTGAAGTAACGTGAAGTCTTCGAGTGTCGAGACCGTCTTGAACGTTTTCCCGACCGTAAAGGCACGCTTCCGGCTCGCATCTTCTGCCGGAACGGTGACGAAGATGACCGTGATCTCTTCGCCCTTCGTATCATAATAGAATTCAACGATCCGACCGTCCGCTGTTTCAGGTAAAACACCTTTACGGGGCTGTCCGGTCTCGTCCAATTGTACGTATGGTTGCAGCATTCTTTCGCCTCACTTTCTCCGTCATTCATCATAGCACGTCCACCTGATTTATGCTAATCTATATTTGATGTGAAAGGGGGATGAGTCGCGCATGGAATGGTTCATGAACGGGATTCTGCTCTGGGGCTTTATCATGATTACACTCATGGCGATTGGCGGGTTTTTCATGTTCCGGAAGTTCCTCAAGAAGTTACCGAAAGAAGACGGTAAATCGATGATGGACTGGGAAGTTGAGTACATCGACAAAACACGACACCTTTGGACGGATGAGACGATGGAGTTATTGAATGCTCTCGTCATGCCGGTTCCATCGGCATTTCGTGATGTCGCACGCCGCAAGATTGCCGGGCGGATCGGACAGTTCGCACTTGAAGAACGGGCGACAGAGATGACATCCGAACTGGTCGTCAAAGGGTATATTTCTGCGACACCGAAACGCGATCATAAATTCTTGAAAAAAGCACTAACGGAGCACGCCATCGACTGGCGAGACTACGCATTATACTTCCAAAATTGAAAGATGCACGAAAAACCGCCGAAGTCGCCTTCAGCGGTTTTTTAGTGAGGTAAGTGAGCAACCGGCACGGTGCCCGACTTGACTCGTTTGTATTTCATATACATCGCGAAGCGCCAAGGGACGATCATTCCGAATGCGACGAGATAAAAAATGCCGCCCGTTTCGAAAATATCAATCTGCCCGCCGATGAAGAACTTCGCAACCGTCCGAATGAATAAGATACCGAATAAGACGATGAAAAAAGCTTTCGAACGTTGCAAATAAATCTGCCCTTCTGCTTCATAAAAATTGGATGTCTTGATCAAAAAGATGCTGAAGATGGCTCCAATGAGCAATGCTTCTGCCACTTCCGTCCATGTCAGACGGGATGCTGGGTATAAAAACTGTAGCATACCCGTCGACATCGCAAAGGGAGGGATCAAGATTTTTTTAGCATTCGTCGGTTTTGCTGATGCCTTCACACGAATGAAGCTGATCAGCAATCCCATGACGAGCGCTACCCCAGTTGATATCCAAATCATCCGATCACTTCCTTGATTAAAATCCAGTGAATCCGACGATGTCACTCATCCATGCTGCGAATTTACTCAAGCCATCAAAATACAGCATGACTCCGAACACCATCATCAAGGCTCCCCCGAATTTCGTTAATTTCAGACTATACTGCACAAACAAGCGCGAACGACCGACGAAGAACGCCATCAATAAGAACGGAATCGAGAAGCCAAGGACATACGCGAGCATGTAGAACATGCCTTGACTCGGATTGGTCGCAGCTAATCCGATGACTCCTGCGAGAATCGGACCTGTACACGGTGTCCAACCGGCTGCAAAACCGATTCCGACGAGTACCGTCCCGACGTATCCTCCTTTTCGTTCCCCGAGATTCAGTTTCTTTTCACGCATCAAGAATGTTGGTTGCCATAATCCGACGAGAACAATCCCAAATACGAAGATAACGAGTGCCCCAACCATCCGTAACGTATCCCGATATGTGATAAAGACATCTGCGAACAACGATGTCGATAAACCGAGTACAACGAATACCATCGCAAAACCAACGAGGAACGCTAACGTATGAAACAAGGATCGCTTTTCTCGTACGCCCCGTTCTTTTAAATCCGTTACCGACACGCCTGTGATGTATGAGAGAAACACAGGATACAGTGGTAGCGTACATGGAGAGACGAAAGATAATAATCCTGCTCCAAACGCTAACCATAACGAGAGCTCCATCATGAGCATCCCCTTTCCTTTACTACTATAGAAGAAGTTCCTCCTCTATTTTGCCAAACTCCTCTGCATTTAGCACCTATTATCTCACAGAAAGTTGCAAAAGATTCGTGTCCGCCAAAATTACAAAAAAATTACATTTCGTCGATTTTACTGAAATCTCGTTGCGCCTAGTAAATGGACTTGCTAGAATATGGATACGACACCAATGTAAGGGAAACTGCTATGACGACACAACAACTATTGACGTTAGCCATCGAAGCCAAACGTAGCGAACTATATCATCAAGCTGACCAGTCCAGCTTCACCTCCCCGCGTGTTTTACAACTTAGCCATGAACTTGACGTCCTGCTTTTAGAATATTCACGGACAGTCCAAAACTACACCATTCACGGTTCGAACGAACCGCTCTTATCTTAATGCACGATTTGGTCAGCATTCGAGTATGAATGCTGACTTTTTTATGGTTTCTTATTTCTGATGGAGGTGCTTTATGTCCGCTCTTACATTCATTGCTAGTTCTCGCCCCCTCTTTATACCTGACGATCTCTCTCAATTATACGTACATGAAGTCGAACCGCTTGAATACGTCTCATTGAAGCGAGGACGATTCACGATGCCCTACTTGTATACGATCGAAGGTGCTGATCAGTGGGAGTTCATGATTTATCTACAGCGTTATATGGAGGAAGGAGATGTCCTCGAGCTGCTCTATATCGAAAATCAAAATGACAGCATGCATGACCATCTACCGTCCACTCCGCTACTAGAGCCGATTGAAATCAATATTCGCCAGCGAACGTACCAAACGATTCACGGCACGTTTCAGCTCTCCGCTGATGGTTGGATGCAGGAATTGTACCATCGTTCTTATCTGACAGCGTTCGGTGTGACGACGATCGTCAAGTATTGATCTATTATCATCCGTTTCACTTTTTCATCATCAGACGATAGAAGGATTCCACAATTTCTATTTTTAAGGCTTTTTTCTGTTGAATTGTGCGAATTTTTTATATTCAGTAAGCCTAAAGACCTATAAACACCCGTTTTTCATAATCAGTATTTCCTATAGATGACAAAAACTGCTCTTTTGCAATCTTGTTGTCACAAAAGCTCGGTTTGTAACTCGAATGACATTGACCTGTAAACGCACAGGTCAGATTTGCCGTGTAAAGTAGGAACAGTAAACACAGCATATGTCAGGAGGACATCAATAATGAAAAAAGCAGTTTTCGCTGCCGGTCTTGCAGCAACAGCTCTATCAGTAGGATTTGCCCAAGAGACAGAGGCTGCCTCAGAAACCGTAACAGTAAATACACCAGTACTCAACGTACGCACAGCACCTACAACTGCATCAGCAGACGTAGGCAATGTATATAAAGGTCAAACATTAAATGTCGAAGGACGTTCTGGCGCATGGATCAAAACAACAGTTAACGGTCAAAAACGTTATGTCCATGGTGCGTATACGTCTGCAGCAGGCTCATTCGACTTTAAAAAAGCGACAGTTACTACGGCAGTACTAAACGTCCGCACACAACCAACGACAAGCTCGAAAGATGTCGGTAACCTCTACAAAGGCGAAAAAGTCAACGTAGAAGCTAAAGTTGGTGCATGGATCAAAACAACAATCGATGGTAAAACACGCTACGTACACAGCGACTATACTTCACTCGCTGGCGTATCAAAAGCACCAGCAGCGCAAGCACAACCTGCTGCTAAACCAGCTGCGAAGCCAGCACCAAAAGCAGCTGCTAAACCAGCAACTGCAACAAAACAATCGATACCTGCAAAATCAGGTACGAAAGTGACAATGAACGTCACTGCTTACACGAACGACCCATCTAACAATGGTAGCCGACTTTACAACGGTCGTGCGTTGACAGCAAGCGGTTATGACGTTACGAATACGATCACGTACAATGGTATGCGTATCGTAGCAGCTTCTTCACAATACCCGATCGGTACACGTATGCACATCGAAGGCATTGGTGAAGCAATCGTACTCGACCGTGGTGGCGCAATCCAAGGTAACAAACTTGACCTTCTCGTTGGTTCACAACAAGAAGCACTCAACTGGGGACGCCAAAACGTCACAGTTACAGTCTACTAATCAAAACAAACAACCTGCCGGGCGAGACCGCCTGGCAGGCTTTTTTATGTCTTTATTTAAGAGACCGTGACATGACCGGATTGCAGTTGATACATCTTCTTATACAGACCATCTTGTGCGATCAATTCTTGGTGATTTCCTTGCTCGATCACTTCCCCTTGATGCAATACAAGAATCAAATCTGCATCTTGAATCGTCGATAGACGATGGGCAATAGCAATCGTCGTCCGCCCTTGACGCATCCGTTCAAGTGCGACTTGTACTTTCTCCTCTGTCTCCGTATCAATCGAACTGGTTGCTTCATCAAGAATCAGGATTTTCGGATCCCGCGCCATCGTGCGTGCGAAGGAGATCAACTGACGTTCCCCAGCTGAGAACGTCGCCCCCCGTTCCGCAACGGGACTGTCATATTGCTGGTCGAGTTGATTGATGAATCCGTCCGCTTGTACAAATTTAGCAGCTGCTTCGACACGATCAAAGGAAATCGAACTATCGAATAATCGAATGTTATCCGCGACCGTTCCCGTGAACAAGAATGAATCCTGCAACACGAGTCCGACATGCTGTCGTAGTTCTTCTTCTGATAACTGCTCAAGCGGTTGACCATCGATCAAGATCCGACCCGATTGGTACGCGTAAAAACGCATCAAGATATTGATGATTGAACTTTTCCCGCTTCCCGTATGACCAACGAGCGCAATCGTCTGTCCTTTTTTCGCCTCGAACGAAATCCCTTTCAAGACATCCTTCTCTCCGTCATAACTAAAGCGCACGTCTTCAAAGACGATATGTCCTTCCGACACTCGTGCATCCCCTTCGAGTTGTTTCGTTGGTTCTGGCTCATCCGTATCGAGGACCTTGAATACACGGTCTGCTGAGACGACAGCTTGCTGGAACTCGGACAACCGTTGCATGATTTGCTGAACCGGTTGGAAGATCCGCTCCATGTAGCTGATGAAGGCATAGACGACACCGACTTGGACCGTTTGTGAGAACGATAGGACACCGAAATACGTTACGAGTGTCGCAATTGAAATGGCGAGTAACAGTTCAATGATTGGTCGCAGTAACCAACTATCGAGCTTCAAGTTCTTATAACGGCCATTCTGGTGGGCGACGTTCGTCTCCTCGAACTCTGCCATCAAGCGTTTTTCTTGGCGGAATTGTTGAATGATCGCCATACCGTTGATGGATTCGTTCAGTTGGGCATTGATTTTCGATAGTAAATCGCGGACTTCCGCGTAATACTTCGTCGAATACTTTCGGTAAATCCAAATGATGAAATAAAACAATGGTAACAACAGTAATGCAATCGTCGCGAGTCGCGGCTCTAGTAGATAGAGGAAGATATATGTTCCGATCAACTGGACACCACTTTGTACGAATGTCGACAAGACACCGATGTAGAGCTCCTTGATCGCTTCCGTATCGTTCGTGATCCGGGACACGAGCACTCCGGCAGGCGTCCGGTCAAAATAGGCAAGCCGTAGGTGCATGACATGACGGAACACATCAATGCGTAAGCGTTGAATGACTTGCAAGGCAATCTTTTGGAATTCGAACGCTTGCAAGTAATCGACGATGATCCCTGTCGTATGCAGTAACAAGTACGCTGTAAACAAAAGTGCGACTTCCTGTACTGGGTACGTACCCGGTGCGACGTATTCATCAATGAAAATCTTGACGAGATATGGTCCACCGAGTTTTGCCGCTGTCGTAATGAATAGCAGGATGAAGGCGATGCTGACTTGCTTTTTGAACGGTTTGACGAAATCAAGCAATCGCTTCAGGACGGCTTTTTCATTGATATCATGATTCATTCGGAACGCCCTCCTTGTTCGACAAGTGATTCTAGTTGCTGGCGATCGTACGTCTCTTTATACCAACCGTCATGGGCGAGTAACTGTTCATGCGTGCCCCGTTCGATGATCCGACCGTCTTCAAGGACGATGATTTCATCGGTATGCGACACAGCCGACAGGCGATGGGCAACGATGATTTGTGCCTGATCGTGATCCGCCGTGCGGAAGTGATGGATGATTGCTTCCTCGGTTTTGGCATCGACCGCAGACAAGGCATCATCGAGCACTAAAATCGGACAGTCTGCTAATAATGCCCGGGCAATCGAGATCCGTTGTTTTTGACCGCCGGATAACGTCACCCCACGCTCCCCGACCATCGTCGCGTACCCTTCCTTAAATCCAAGAATATCATCATGAACCGCTGCAATACGTGCCGCTTCCATGATGTCTTCCATTGATGCATCCGGTTTTGCAAAAGCAATATTGTCGGCAATCGACGCCGAGAATAAGAAATGATCCTGTGGAACGATCGCCACTTGACGACGGACGGTGTCACGTGTCAATTGTTTGATGTCTCGTCCACCAATCGTGATGGCGCCTTGTTTGACGTCGTATTCGCGAGACAATAAGCGAACGAACGTCGATTTCCCGGCACCCGTCTTCCCGACGATGCCAAGCGATTTACCGGGCTTCAACGTCACATCGATGTCTTGTAAGACCGGTTGCGTATCATAGATGAAACGCTCAATCCCAACATGGAGTTCTGGTGAGGAAACACTCGTTGCTGCTTCTTTTGCGTCTTTAATTTCCGGTTCAATCGCAAGCATCCGCTCGATCCGATCGTAAGAAGCACGACCACGTTCGACGATGTTGAACAACCAACCGAAGGCGAGCATCGGCCATGTCAATAAACCAAGATATGTAGTGAATGAGACGATGTCACCGATTCGGATTTCGCCTTGTTGTAACAGATACGCACCGTATCCGACAGCGATGATGTACGATAGACCGACTAATCCAAAAATCGTCGGGTCAAACAGCGCGTCGATTTTTGCGACACGACGGTTCTTTTGGACGACGTCATCCGATAGATCCGTAAACGTCTGTACATCAGACTCCACTTCTCCTGTTGCTTTTAAGACACGGACACCACTAATGCTTTCCGCGACCTTGTCATTCAAGTCGGAGAAGGCTTCCTGCGCGTCATGAAAACGCGAATGTAACATTTTCCCGTAGCGTGACGTTAAGTAAACCATCAGCGGCATCGGTAGAAGTGATACGAGCGTCAATTTCCAACTGATCGTCGTAACCATCGTGATGATGACGAAGCTCCCCATCGTCACCGAGTCGACGAGCGTTAGAATACCGGCACCCGCTGTCATCGATACCGCCTGTACGTCGTTCGTCGCATGCGCCATCAAATCTCCGCTCCGATATTTCTTATAGAACGATTGATCCAAATCTGAAAAATGACCATACAGTTGACTGCGTAACAATCGACCGAGACGAATCGATGCCCCAAAGATATGAAAACGCCAAAAATAACGAATGAAATACGTCGCGACCCCGATGAGCAACAATGTACCTGCTAGACGAATCAAATCATTCTTCGTCAAGCTCCCCTCGCTTAGACCATTGACTGTCGTCCCGATGATCTTCGGTGGAATGAGTTCTAACGCTGCTACAAAAATCAAGCAGACGACCCCAAGACTATACGCTTTCCATTCTCGTCGGAAAAACCAACCGAGTTTCCTGAAGACTCCCATTCAAGTCTCCCCCCTTTTTTAAATCCTATGATTATTTTAAATAGTCTCACATTTTAGATTAGTTCTCTTTCTAAAAAATAGCAAATAAAAAGGAGACCATTTGGTCCCCTTTCGTACAGCTTATTTTTTAGGTGATTTCATTGAACCACTCATTGAACGCATCACTTGGTTGACTTTCTTTTGTGATGGCTTTTGACCCATTTGCATCATCAATGTCTTAATCATATCTTCGTTGATTGGTGGGTTTTGCTCCAAGTAGTTCATCATGTATCGACGAGCGATATAGAAACCAAGGGCGACACCTGCTACCAAGCAAAGAAGGGCAATTAAAATCCAAATCCATGTAGCCAAGTTGCTTCCTCCTCTAACTTAAAACGTCGCTTTTTACTATACTATAATTCCAATTGTTTGCATAGATGATAATAGATGAAAAACGAGCCCGACGTAAGATCGGACCCGTTTTTTCCGGAAGTGATTATCCGAGTTGCTTGACTGTCGCTAATACGTTCTCAACAGACATGCCGTATTCTTTCAAGAGGAAGTCTCCAGGAGCAGATGCGCCGAAACGATCGATTCCGATGACTCGTCCTTCTGTTCCTACATATTTGTACCAACCGAGTGAAGCCCCTGCTTCGATCGCTACACGTTTCGTGATGTGTTTCGGAAGAACTGATTCTTTGTACTCTGCTGACTGTGCTTCGAATACTTCCCATGATGGAAGCGAAACGACAGCTGCTGATTCACCAAGTTCTTTTTGTGCTTCGACAAGAAGGTGAACTTCTGAACCCGTACCAATTAAGAGCGTATCAGCTTTCGTGACGTCACCAGCGATGACATAACCACCTTTTTCAGCGCCCTCTGTCGTCGTACCTTCCAGTTCAGGAAGAGCTTGACGTGTCAAGACGAGAAGTGTCGGTTTGTCTTTTGCTTGAACCGCTGTTTTCCATGCTGCGATCGTCTCTTTTCCGTCTGCTGGGCGGTAGATCGTGACGTTCGGCATTGCACGGAAGCTCATCAAGTGCTCGACTGGCTCGTGTGTTGGACCATCTTCCCCAACAGCGATCGAGTCGTGTGTCAAGACGAAGATTGATGGAAGTCCCATTAATGCTGCTAAACGAACAGCTGGACGGAGGTAATCCGAGAAGACGAAGAATGTCGCGCCGTAAGGAATGACGCCACCGTGAAGGGCCATACCGTTGACAGCCGCAGCCATTGCGAATTCACGTACACCGAACCAGATGTTACGACCGCTTGGGTCGATATCGAAGTCTGCTTCGCCTTTGAGCATCGTGTTGTTCGATCCTGCAAGGTCAGCTGAACCACCGAATAATGTCGGAACGTTCTTCGCAAGACCGTTCAAGACTTCACCACTCGTTTGACGTGTCGCTTTTTTCGATGACAAGTCGTACGTCGGAAGATCTGCTTCCCAGTTGCTTGGCAATTCGTTTGCGATTGCGCGAACGAGTTCCGCATGCAATTCTGGATGCGCTGCTTCGTATTGTTTCATCGTTTCGTTCCATGCGTCTTCCGCAGAAGCACCACGTTGGACGATTCGCTCGTCGAACAATGATTTGACTTCTTCAGGGACGTAGAACTCTTCGTGATCCCAAATGTAGCTAGCTTTCGTCAATTTGATTTCCGCTTCACCGAGTGGTGCACCGTGAGAAGCCGATTTCCCTGACTTGTTCGGTGAACCGAAGCCGATGACTGTCTTGACTTCGATCAACGTTGGTTTTGTCGTCTCTGCTTTTGCCGCCGCGATTGCTTTCGAAATCGAATCGATATCCGTTCCGTCTTCTACGCGAATGACTTGCCAGTTGTACGCTTCGAAGCGCTTCTGGACGTTTTCAGAGAATGATTTATCGAGATCGCCGTCAAGTGAGATATCGTTTGAATCGTACAATACGACCAATTTACCAAGACCAAGGTGACCTGCGAGTGAAGCCGCCTCAGCTGAGACACCTTCCATTAAGTCTCCATCTCCACAAATTCCATATGTGAAGTGATCGACGACATTGAGATCGTCACGGTTGTATTTTGCTTCAAGATGACGTTCTGCCATCGCCATACCAACTGCCATTGCAATCCCTTGACCAAGTGGACCTGTCGTCGCATCTACACCAGCCGTGTGACGATATTCCGGGTGACCTGGTGTTTTTGATCCCCATTGACGGAATGATTTAAGATCATCCATTGATAGATCATATCCCGATAGGTGGAGGAGTGAGTAGAGAAGCATCGAACCGTGTCCGGCTGAAAGTACAAAACGGTCGCGGTTGAACCATTCTGGATTTTTAGGGTTGTGGTTCATATGATCCGCCCAAAGCGAGAATGCCATCGGCGCTGCTCCCATTGGCATACCTGGGTGACCCGAATTCGCCTTTTGTACGGCATCAATCGATAAGGTACGAATCGTATTAATTGCTAATTGTTCTACTGTCGTCATGTTCGTCAAAACAATCATCCTCTCTCTTTTTCACAAATTCCTACTCATTTTAGCACACTCTTAAATGTGATACAACTTTTCTAAATAGTATGTCACATTCAAATGAATGCGCTATCTATAGCCGTTCTATCGACTCATACAGGATGCATGAATTGATGAAAGATCGTTATTAAGATGTATTGCTATCGTGCAATGTTTCCTCATCTAACAGCGCTAAACAAAAAAGAGGTCCGCTTAACGCGAAACCTCTTTCTTCTATAGAAGGAACAAACGATTATTGTTTATTCCGTTCTTCTTCTTGTGCTTGTTTCAATTTCTCTGGTGTTACGTCCGTTCCTTCTTCATCGACGATTTTCATGCCCATGAGTTGGTTTTTGAACGATCCACGGAATGCTGCGAGATACGCTGCACGTAATTCTTTTTGCTCTGCCGTTTCCGCTTCTGATAACGGCTCGACTTTTGATTTATTCGCTAATGCATTGATTCGATCTAATTGTTCTTGTGATAACATGGAATCCCTCTTTCTTTATGACTCAAACTTGAGTTGTTCAATTGTATTCTTACTGTAAAAGAGCTTATAAAAAAAAGCAAGTTAACCGCGTCAGTCGACGGGTTACTTGCTTCTCATTCCGGGCTAGGTGTCAGTTCGCGGTATTCAAGATATCGACGATTGACCGTTGCTTTTGAAATATCATGCCCCATCCCCCGCAAGGTGATGGCGATATCAGAAAACGTCAATCCGAGTTCTCGAAGACGTACAATTTCTTCGATCGGTACGTCTTTTCGACTACGTCCTGCGTTCTCTCCTTGACGATTGAGATTTCGTTCCGGGCGAAAACCTTGTTCGACTGCTCGCCGCATGCCACGGGCGATTTTTGCATTATGCAGTTTCCGTTGGTATTCTTCCACGAGTGAGACGATCTCAAGGACCATCGCTTCTGCATCCGCAAGTTGATATTCTCCATCTGAATCAAGCGTCATCAAGCGGACCCCATGTTTTTTGAATGTATGCAAAATAGCGATTTTTGCATTCCCACGACCAATCCGTGTATCATCCGTCACGAGGACCGCATCTACCGCGTCACGTGTCACATGATCAAGAACCGTCAGCATCCCTTCCCGATCGACATCATATCCACTCTCTTTTTCAGAGACGATGTCCACGACATCAAATCCCTTTTGAGAAGCAACCTTCGAAAGCTCCATCCGTTGGCGTTCAATCGAACTATCTTGTGCTTCTTTTTCGGTCGATACTCGACAATAAATCACGACCTTCATCGTACCTCACATCCCTGTTCGTTCTTTCACAACTTTTCCATTTTGTCATTGTTGTGCGATTGGTACAACGATTTTGCTTTTTGAGATGACATGTTTTGTCTCGACATCATTATTTTTAATCAACCAGTTGACGTATTCCTCATCTGACATCGAACCGTCATTGTAGACTTCAGCAATTTGTTCGACTGTAGCGTTCTCATCGACCGTAACGGAAGCTGTCATTAGTTGAGCCACTTTTTCATCCGGGCGTGGTGTGAGTAAAAAGATCACGAAGGCAATACTTAATGCATAGAAGAGAATAGAAAAAGCATGAGTACGAATCGTATGAATCATCATGAATCCCTCCAAATATGAAATGAATGAGTTAGAATAAACGTTCGCGGAACAATTGTTCGCATAACTCATAATAAACACAGAACCCGTGTTCGGTCAACACAAAATGTCGAACAATTGTTTGTACGCTCATTTGTTCTATGTTATAGTGAATTTAGAAACATATATTCTTACATTTCAAAATTCAATCCAGAAAGAGGTGGCAATTCGTATGCGGAAAATGTCTAAGCGCCAACAAGAGATTCTCGACTACATCGTCTCTGAAGTGAAACTGAAGGGGTATCCACCATCAGTTCGTGAAATCGGAGAAGCAGTCGGACTCGCGTCTAGCTCGACGGTACACGGTCATTTGGATCGACTCGAGAAACGGGGAATGATTCGCCGTGACCCGACGAAACCACGTGCGATTGAGATATTGCTGGATAAGCCTGAAGAAATCACGGAAGCCATCGTTCATGTTCCCGTCATCGGGAAAGTCACAGCTGGTCTTCCGATTACAGCGATTGAAAACATCGAAGAACAATTCCCGCTTCCTGCACATTATGTAGGAAACGAAACGGTCTTCATGTTGACGATCGATGGTGAATCGATGATTAACGCAGGTATTCTTGACGGCGATCGTGTCATCGTACGCCAACAAAACACAGCAGAAAACGGAGAAATCGTCGTAGCTATGACCGAAGATAGCGAAGCGACGGTGAAACGGTTCTTCTTAGAAGATCAACAGGTACGTCTACAACCAGAAAATGACTCGATGGATCCGATGTATTTCGATAATGTCTCCATTCTTGGTAAGGTAATCGGCGTGTATCGGACGATTCATTGACGGAGGGACCAGTTACGACTGGTCTTTTTTCATGCCTTCAGGAAATGTACATGATACCGTCAATACCGTCGCACTGACGGGTTACGTTGCGTATTCGGTCGCAACGCAACAAACCGATTGGTTACCGACTGCCATCGGTATCGCTGTCGGTACGCTTTGGTTGTCACCTGACCTCGATTTAAAGTCAGAACCGTATTATCGCTTTGGACCATTTCGAGTCCTGTGGATGCCTTATGTGAAGATCATGCCCCACCGCTCGATCTGGTCACACGGATTGATCATTGGGGATGTCATTCGACTCCTTTATAGTGCTGCACTTGTGATTCCCTTATTATTTCTCAGCTTGTATTTTCAAGTCATCGCGTCAGAGACCATCGATTCCTGGTTCGCTTCCCTACCCGCTTTTGTCATTGGTATCATGGTGGCGAGTACAATTCATATCCTACTAGATTATTCCAGTAGTTGGTTTCGACCTAAAAAAAGAAAAAAGCGTCGTCGTTAACACCTCTTTTGCTTGCTTGCAGGCAAGACGAGGTGTTTTCCTATCCAATTTTTCGTATCTTTAAACATTAAAATAAAAAATTTCCATTCCTATATTTCAATTATATGTATTGAAAACGTTATCAAATCGGAGTAATTTAAAGTAGAAAGACCATTATTTGCTTTAATCCAAAGGGAGGGGTTTTGCATGAATAACTTTGTACTAGAAATGATCGGTACGATGATCCTCATTCTGCTCGGGGATGGTGTCGTCGCCGGTGTCGTCTTGAGAAAGACGAAGTCCGAAAACAGCGGATGGATTGTCATCACGTTCGCTTGGGGTCTTGCCGTCATGACAGGAGCATTCGTCGCTGCTGAGAGTGGAGCGCACTTGAACCCTGCTTTAACAATTGCACTTGCTTTAAACTCTGATTTACCGTGGGCAGACGTTCCTGTCTATATTGCCGGACAACTTGTCGGAGCTTTCATCGGCGCCATTCTCGTTTGGCTTCATTACATGAAACATTTTGAAGCGACTGATGATCAAGCTGCAAAACTCGGTGTGTTCGCAACAGGTCCAGCGATTCGCCATACGCCGTCGAACTTGATTTCTGAAATCATCGGGACATTCGTTCTCGTCTTCGGTATCTTGGCGCTCGGTTTAACGACATTCGGTGACGGCTTAAAACCACTTATCGTCGGTTTACTCGTCGTCGTCATCGGTCTATCACTTGGTGGTACAACAGGATATGCCATCAACCCGGCCCGTGACCTTGGACCGCGTATCGCACACGCTATCTTACCGATTCCGAATAAAGGTTCATCTGACTGGGGCTACTCATGGATTCCAGTCGTCGGTCCAATCATCGGTGGAGCGCTTGCCGTGTTCATCTATCAATTGATCTACTAAGATCACGTCTCACTAACACATACCGCTCAAGGGGGATTTCGAAATGGAAAACAAGTATATCCTAGCACTCGACCAAGGTACGACAAGCTCACGTGCGATCATCTTCGATCACGACGGGAAAATCGTCAACTCGGCACAACGGGAATTCAAGCAATACTTCCCACAACCAGGCTGGGTCGAGCATGATGCAAACGAAATCTGGGGTTCAATTCTTGCTGTCATGGCAGAAGCACTCGGAACTGCAGATATCAAACCTGAGCAAATCGCCGGAATCGGAATCACGAACCAACGTGAAACGACAGTCGTCTGGAACAAAGAAACAGGTAAACCGGTTTATCACGCACTCGTTTGGCAATCGCGTCAAACGTCTGGTATCTGTGACGACTTAAAAGAACAAGGCTTGAACCAGAAGTTCCGTGATAAAACAGGACTTCTGATTGATGCCTACTTCTCTGGTACGAAAGTCAAATGGATCCTTGATAATGTCGAAGGTGCGCGTGAGCAAGCAGAGAACGGTGAATTACTCTTCGGTACGATCGATACGTGGCTCGTTTGGAAACTGTCTGGTGGAAAAACGCATATCACGGATTACACGAACGCTTCACGAACATTGATGTATAACATCTACGAACAAAAATGGGATGAAGAGTTACTCGATATCCTCGGTGTTCCTGCTTCGATGTTGCCAGAAGTTCGTCAGTCGAGTGAAGTCTACGACAAAACGGTACCGTATCACTTCTTCGGTTACGAAGTGCCAATCGCCGGGATCGCTGGTGACCAACAAGCCGCACTCTTCGGTCAAACATGCTTTGAAGCGGGTGAAGGGAAAAACACATACGGTACTGGTTGTTTCATGCTCATGAACACGGGTGAGAAAGCCGTTTCTTCTGACCATGGACTCCTGACGACGATTGCTTGGGGCGTTGATGGAAAAGTCGAATATGCGCTTGAGGGTTCTATCTTCGTCGCTGGTTCTGCGATCCAGTGGCTCCGTGATGGACTCCGTATGTTGAAACACGCGAAAGATTCAGAAGGTTACGCAACGAAAGTCGACTCAACAGACGGCGTCTACGTCGTTCCTGCCTTCGTTGGTCTCGGCGCGCCGTACTGGGATTCAGATGTTCGTGGGGCGATCTTCGGATTAACACGCGGAACTGATAAGGAGCACTTCGTTCGGGCAACGCTTGAATCACTTGCTTACCAAACACGCGACGTATTGACAGCAATGGAACAAGATTCTGGAATCGAACTGAAAACACTTCGTGTCGACGGTGGTGCTGTAGCCAATAACTTCTTGATGCAGTTCCAATCGGACATCCTCGGCGTTCCTGTCGATCGTCCAGAAATCAACGAAACGACAGCACTCGGTGCAGCCTACCTTGCTGGATTAGCCGTCGGTTACTGGAAAGATAAAGCGGAAATCAAACAACAATGGAAGCTCGATCATCAGTTTAAACCAGAGATGAAAGAAGACGATCGTGAACAACGCTATGCTGGATGGCAAAAAGCAGTGGAAGCGACAATGGTCTTTAAACCATCGAAATAAGTTAATTAATAACCCGATCCCTTTTACAGAGGGACCGGGTTTTTGATATCTTATAGAAAATATAGCGTGAGGTGCCTCATGAATACCATTTATTCTGATCAACAGCTAAAAGAGCACATTTTGGCCGCACTAAATGGCAACATCACACATGAAGAATTGGCAGATTGGTGTTACCGGTATATGATTGACGTCTACCATAATGATTACTATCATCTTGCAACTGACGGACGTGGAACTTATCCATTAAGTGAACAAGCGACTGAAGTAGCAAACGATATCGATGCACAATGGGATATGTATCTTGCTAACAGTTATACTCTAAATGAATTACAGACCATTGATTTAGCTACAATTCATTTGCCTAGAGAGTGGTTAGAAAAATGGCTCCAGTCGTTTTGATTCATGAGACTCTCTACCAAGTTTTAATATGAATAGAAGTAATTGAAATAAATCCCCCTCGCCTATTCGCGATGGGGGATTTATTACTTATTTGCCAAACTCATTTTTTAATCCGTCTTCAATCTCATCGACGGATTTCGACTGTCCACTTAAAACAGCTGCTAGAAAAGCACCTTCGACGAGTGGTGCGTCGATAAAACGTACCGTCCGTTCGCCACTGTATAATTCAAGTGCTAATTCCGTGTTCATCGTCGCAGAACCGATATCCGTTAAGACGACTCCATCGTCGTCTAGTGTATTCAGTGTTTCTTCGATTCGTGTCGCGTCTGTTCCAATGCTACCATCTTCAAGACCGGCTGCTACTAAGACTGGCGTATCCGGTGCCATCTCTGCCAACAGTTCTTTCAGCCCAGCCGCGAGTTTTTCACTATGAGAAACGAGTACAAGATTAACCATGAAGCACCTCCGCGATTTCGCCGAGTAGCAAAGCACTCGATAAACTACCTGGGTCCTGGACGCCTTCCGTCGCTTCACCGAAGTAGGACGCGCGCCCTTTCGTTGCGATACGCGCTTTTGTATCAGCAAGTGCTTGATCGATTGCCGCTTTCAAGTCCCCTTCTTGCGAGAGCGCTTCTTGGAACGGTGTCCAGATATCGACCATCGTCTTTTGACCGAATTCTGACTTTCCGCGCGACTTGATCCCTTCCGTCGCTTCGCGGAAAGCGTCTGCAAGCTCTGCACCTTCGACTTCTGTTTTCCCTTTGAATGCACCGGCGAACTTAACGAATGCTGTCCCGTATAAAGGACCGGATGCCCCACCAATCGTTTTGATCAGCGTCATCCCGACTTCTTTGGATAAAGCTCCTAAATCCTCATATTCGCCGTGTTCTTCTAGCGTCTTCTGGACTGCTTGGAAGCCACGCGACATGTTAATTCCATGATCTCCATCACCAATTTCCCGGTCAAGGTCCGTCAATTCATCCTTATGCTGTTCGATCTGTTCCGCTGCTTTGAGGAGCGCGCTTTGCAACTGTTCCGTCGTCAACTTCATGTTTTTACACCCCGTTTATTTGAATTAGAATCCAATCGCTTTCGTTTCTGCATCGAGATATCCGAGCAGTTCATCATCCACTGGTAAGAGCGTGATTGAGAACCCGTGCATCTCAAGCGATGTCATATAGTTTCCAACGAATGAGCGGGCAATCTCGTAACCATGCGCCTCAAGTTCTTCCGCGACATATTTATACGTGATGTACAGTTCGGATTCTGGTGTTCCGCCCATCCCATTCACCATGACGGCGACTTTTTTGTCTGGTACTTCTTTCGTCAAACGATCGAGCAACTCTTTGACGATCGCATCAACGGAAGCGACTGCTTTTCGTTCAAGTCCTTTTTCACCGTGGATCCCGATTCCGATCTCCATCTCGTCATCATGCAACTCAAAGCCTGGCTTTCCGCTCTCCGGCATGTAACATGGTGAGAGTGCCATTCCGATCGAACGAACGCCCTTGATGACTTTTTCCGCAACTGCTTTGACTTCACTTAGTGATTTTCCTTCTGCCGCTGCAGCACCGGCAATCTTATGGACGAAGACAGTTCCCGCGACCCCACGACGATCCTCTTCCTTTTTGATCGCGATGTCATCATTGACGACGACCGTATCGACTTCGATATCCTCGAGTTCAGCAAGTTCCTTCGCCATATCGAAGTTCATGACGTCACCTGAATAGTTCTTGACGACGAGTAGGACACCTTTTCCCCCATGAGCTGCCTTGATACCTTCAAGCACCATGTCGGGTGTCGGTGAAGTGAACACTTCCCCACAAACAGCCGCAGCAAGCATACCGTCCCCGACGAATCCAGCGTGTGCCGGTTCGTGACCGCTTCCCCCACCAGAAACAAGACCGACTTTTCCGTCCAGTGGTACTTTCCGTGCAACGACGTTAACACCTTCGACTTTTTTATACAAATCAGGGTGAGCAAGTACGAGTCCGTCGACCATGTCTGAAACGAACCGGTTCGAATCTTTCATTAATTTGTGCATGAAAAACGCTCCTTTACCTAACTGATTTTGCCGTACCACTTACTCTTTACCACCAAATCAAGTCGAGTATGTCGAAAAAAACGATGAAAATATTGACCAGTTAGTGACGATATTCCACATGAATGCTATGCTCTTAAAAAAGAGGAGGAATCGAATGTCATCAGCCTTTCAAGCAGGTGTCCGCGCCTGTCTACCCACCGTCCTTGGCTATATCGGCATCGGCTTTTCCGCAGGGATCGTCGGTCGTGCCTCCGGCTTATCCCCTCTTGAAGTCGGATTCATGTCCGTCTTCATCTATGCCGGCGCCGCTCAATTCATCATCACGAGTCTCTTGCTGTTGAATAGTCCCGCCTCTGCCATCATTCTGACGACATTCATCGTCAATCTCAGGCACTTGTTAATGAGTCTGACGCTCGCTCCGCACGTCGAGACACGCCACCTTCGTGATCGACTCGGTACTGGGACGTTACTGACGGATGAATCGTTCGCTGTCGCAATGAATACTGCGCAAAAAGGGAAGATCTCACCGTCCTTCATGCATGGCTTAAATCTGACCGCGTATCTTAGCTGGATTATCGCAACCGTTCTCGGTGCACTTGTCGGTAGCTGGTTTCCTGATCCCGAGCGCTTCGGTCTCGACTTTGCTCTGACGGCGATGTTCATCGGTTTATTGTACTTACAATTTGAAGGAGAACGTACCCGCATTGCCGTGAATAGTTGCCTCTTATTGATCGTCTTACTTTTGCTTTACATCACCATGCGCTACTTTTCTGCGGAAGTCGCCGTTCTTTGCGCGACACTCGGTGGCGCTAGTATAGGAGTCGTGATCACACGATGGAAATCCGCCCAGAATTAATCGGTCTCTTTTTAGCTTGTGGACTCGTCACTTGGATTCCACGTATCTTACCGTTTCTCGTCCTTCATGGACTGACGTTACCGCGCCTTGTAACGGAATGGCTCTCGTTCATTCCCGTCTGCCTGCTTGGCGCCCTCTTCTTTCAAAATTTACTTATCGCGCAAGACAACGCGTTCCCGACGATTTCGACGCTTCATGTCTTCGCCGCCCTACCGACGATGGCAGTCGCGATTTTCAGTAAAAGTCTTTCTTGGACGGTCATCACCGGTGTCGTCACGATGGCGTTTCTACGGATTTATCTGTAAGCAAGTTATTCATCTTTAACATATTTCGGTAAATATTTTATGTTATCCTTAAAATGGAAATACATAGATAGTGAAGGAGGTGCTGATGTGCCGAACAAGTGGCTAATACCCTTTTTAATTTTATCGTGCGCTAGTTTTCTACTTGTGAATCAAATGGATCTACCTTATATGCTAAAACAAGGACTGGTCGTGTTGTACATCATCGCCTATTTCGGTGCGATGGTTGTTTCTCGCAAAATGAAAGTCAGAGATCACAAACAATGACTCGAAAAAATCTCCTCTAGTCTTGAGAGACCGGAGGAGATTTTTATGATCACGTATTTGCTTGTACGTCCTGATAATCCGATTGATGTTCGAACTCTTTTTTCGCAAACGGACATAACGGCAGTAGCTTGACGTTTGCTTCCCGTGCCCAGTTGACGATCTCGGCAACAAGTTGTTCCCCAATCTGTTGGTTCCGGTGCGCGGGATCAACATACGTGTGATCGATGATCCACATGCCGTTGTTCGTATCGCTGTAAGTGATTTCTCCAATCACTTCACCTTCCTGATGGGCTTCGATTTTACGTTCCGCTCGTTTCAGCTCCATTTGCTTCCCTCCGTTCGTAAGATAAGGCGCCGCTTGGACAACCATCGACGACGTGCATGACGTCTTCCACCGGCGCCCCGTCCGCTTCAATCCAAGGACGCCGTTTGACATCAAAGACGGTCGGTAGACTTCGTACACAATGACCGGAATGAATGCAGACTTCCGAATCAAAATAGACCGTGATCTCTTTGCCTTCATATCCTTTTTTCATGATATATCGTCTCCCTTTCTTTGTACTCTTGTATCTTTCCATATCCTTGACTCAATCCCTGTCGACGACATGAAAAAAGCACTTCCAGACAAAAGTCCAGAAGTGCTTGAGTTGGATTAGAACAAGACCATGTACTGATCGCGTTCCCATTCCGTGACTTGCGTCCGGAACATATCCCATTCGATTTCTTTCAATTCAACGAAGTGCTCTGCGATGTGATCGCCGAGAGCGTGCATGACGACGTCATCCGCTTTCAAGACTTCGAGTGCGTGGCTGAGTGTTGATGGAAGATCATCGATTCCGTTCGCAACGCGTTCCGGTTTGTCCATGACGTAGATGTTACGGTCGATTGGAGCCGGTGCTTTCAAGTTGTTCTTGATTCCATCAAGACCTGAAGCGAGCAATGTCGCAAGCGCAAGGTACGGGTTCGCTGCTGGATCGACTGAACGAACTTCGATACGAGTCGAGAGTCCACGTGCTGCAGGAACACGGACGAGTGGTGAACGGTTACGGGCTGACCATGCGACGTAGCAAGGCGCTTCGTAGCCAGGAACAAGACGTTTGTATGAGTTGACTGTCGGGTTACAAACCGCTGTGAACGCACGAGCGTGTTTGAGGATACCTGCTGTGAAGGCACGTGCATCATCCGACAATTGCATATCTTCGTTGCTTTCATCGAAGAAGACGTTCTCGTTGCCTTTGAAGAGCGACATGTTCGCGTGCATTCCTGATCCGTTGACACCGAAGAGTGGTTTTGGCATGAATGTCGCGTGCAAGTTGTGCTTCGCCGCAATCGTCTTGACAACAAGTTTGAACGTTTGGATGTTATCCGCCGTCGTGATCGCATCCGCATATTTGAAGTCGATTTCGTGCTGACCTGGAGCGACTTCGTGGTGTGATGCTTCGATTTCAAAGCCCATGTTCTCGAGCTCGATGACGATTTCTTTACGGCAATTTTCACCAAGATCGACTGGTGCGAGGTCGAAGTATCCACCTTGGTCGTTCAATTCAAGTGTCGGGCGACCTTTTTCATCTTTCTTGAAGAGGAAGAATTCTGGCTCTGGTCCAACGTTGAATGATGTGAAACCGAGTTCTTCCATCTCTTTAAGTACCCGTTTGAGCTGACCACGTGGGTCTCCTGCGAACGGCGAGCCATCCGGATTATGGATGTCACAGATTAAACGTGCAACTTTCCCTGTTCCATCTTCTGTCCATGGGAAGACGACCCATGTGTTTAAGTCTGGGAAGAGATACATATCTGATTCTTCGATCCGGACGAATCCTTCGATCGATGAACCATCGAACATCATTTTGTTATCAAGTGCTTTTTCCAATTGGCTTACTGGAATTTCAACGTTCTTGATCGTTCCGAGGATATCTGTGAACTGTAAGCGAATGAAGCGTACATCCTCAGCTTTAGCGATTTTCAAAATGTCTTCTCGTGTAATGTTGCGACGTGTCATGTGACAAATCCCCTCTCCGATTCGTTTTTATATGGTTACAGGTCCTTACTTGAAGAAACGCCCGAGCTCACCTTGGATGAGCGACGTCTTTCCATGTCGTCCTGCTTCCTTCAATTCATTTTTCAGGAGTTTATACAATTCGCCGTCAGATAGTTCCGGACGCGTCTCGACGACGCTCTCCGCAACGCGTTCGCGTTTGACGAGATCGTTTTCAAAAATCAATTTGATCCCTGCGATATTCAGTCCCTGATCCAGGTATTCCTTAATCGACAACAGGCGATCGACATCGTTGAACGAATAGAGGCGACGCTTCGTCTCTGTCCGCTCCGGCTTAATCAGTCCCTGTTCTTCGTAATATCGGATCTGGCGGGCAGATAACGCGGTCAACTCTTGAACGACTCCGATGGGAAATAGTGGCTTGGACTGGCGTGATGAGTCTGCCATGTGGTTCCTCCTTTTTCCTTACTCCATGAGAATAAACCTCTGTCAGGCAACTTGTCAAGCGATGTAAGAAAAGTTAACACAACTTTTTTAATCACTTTACTCGAAGTCGTTCAGAGGTCGTTTTCACGAGATATGCTAGTATTAAACGTTTTTTTCTGGAATTAATTGTTTTTCCATCAAGTGATTGACGGCTGAGATGATCGCGATCTTGACGTGGCTATACGTTAAACCACCTTGGACGTATGCAGTATAGGGTGCACGGATCGGACCATCCGCTGACAACTCGATCGATGAGCCTTGTACGAACGTTCCTGCTGCCATGATGACATCGTCCGCATATCCCGGCATATAATCCGGAATCGGTAACGCGTGCGCATTGACGGGTGAAGCAGCTTGGATCGCCTGACAGAAGGCAATCATCGGCTCCGGCGCATGGAACGAGACCGATTGAATCAAATCCGTCCGTTCTGCCGTATGGTGCGGTGCCGTGTCAAAGCCGAACTGACCGAGCATGCTTGACGTGAACATCGCACCCATCAACGCTTGGCTAACCGTATGTGGTGCCATATAGAAACCTTGATACATATCCGGAAGTGCGGATAACGATGGACCGGCTTCGGCGCCAATCCCTGGCGTCGTCATCCGAAACGATGCCCGTTCGATCAAGTCCGTTCGACCGACGAGATAACCGCCAGTCTTCGCAAGACCACCACCCGGATTCTTAATCAACGACCCTGCCATCAAGTCCGCCCCGACGTGCGTCGGTTCGATCGTCTCGACGAATTCACCATAGCAGTTATCGACGAAAATCAAGACATGGGGATGAGCGTCTTTGATGGCGGCGATTGCTTCACCGATTTCATTAACCGGTAGACTGCGTCGCGTCGCATACCCTTTTGAACGCTGAATCCCGACGACCTTCGTCTGCGGTGTGATCCGTTCGAGAACGGCCGGTACGTCGATCGTCTCGGCGTTTTTCATCTCGACGACATCATAGTGGACGCCCAGTTCCTTTAATGAACCGCGTCCGTCACCACGAATTCCGACGATCTCTTCGAGCGTGTCGTATGGTTTTCCTGTGATATAGAGCAGTTCATCGCCCGGCAACAATAAACCGAACAATGCGATACCGATCGCGTGGGTGCCGCTGATGATTTGTGGACGACAAAGACCGGCTTCCGCACCGAAGACGTCGGCATAGATGCGTTCGAGCGTATCGCGTCCTTCATCGTTGTAGCCATAGCCTGTTGACGGCATGAAATGAAAATCACTGACCTTGTGACGTCGGAACGCATCGAGGACACGGAATTGATTGTATTCCGCGACCTCTTGCGCCTTCTTGACGTACGGAGCGATCTGTTCCTCCGCCCGGTCAATGAGCGGACGAAGCGTTTCGTAATGGGTTAATTCTGAAAACATGTTTACACCTCGTATTGTTTCAATGTCGCGTATAGACGCGTATCTTTACGCAAGTAACCTTTTAGAATGACAGAACCATCTTCTTCGAACGATTCCTTCAAGTTCATCATGACTTCCTTTGCCGGATTGTAATGAGCAAAACCATCAACCGGGATGCGGATCTCGAGATACTCGAGGATCTCACTGATTGAACGTTCGATCTCTTCAATCAAACGCTCGATGTCCTGCGGATCAAGTGCAGAGATCAACAGTTTCCCGCCTGTAAACAAGCGGTTCAGCTGATCCTTCTTGTTGTAGACTTCTAGCTGCGGGATGTCACCGGCACCGAGTTCATCGAGAACATCGTTCGTCGTCTGCATCTGATTCAAATAATGCTCACTCGACGCATCAACGACGTGGAGGATCAAGTCCGCTTCCAGCACTTCCTCGAGGGTCGAGCGGAACGCTGCGATCAACTTCGTCGGAAGATCTTGGATGAAACCGACCGTATCCGTCAGGAGGATTTGCCCACCTTCCGGCAAATCAACTTGACGTGTCAACGGATCGAGCGTCGCGAACAACTCATCCTTCTCGTATGTGTCGGCTTGAGTCAACCGGTTGAAGATCGTGGATTTGCCAGCATTCGTATAACCAACGAGTGCGATTTGGAACGTCTGGTTCTCTTTGCGACGTTCCCGGTAACGGGCACGATGCGCGACGGATGTCTCGAGTTGTTTCGAAATCTCATCGACGCGGCGCCGGATATGACGACGATCCGTCTCGAGTTTCGACTCACCTGGTCCACGTGTTCCAATTCCGCCACCAAGACGTGACAGTTGTGTTCCCTGCCCGGCAAGACGTGGCAACAGATAACTCATCTGTGCCAGTTCGACCTGCAATTTCCCTTCGCGTGACTGGGCACGTCCAGCGAAGATATCGAGGATCAACTGCGTCCGGTCGATCAACTTGATCGCTTCCGGGTCTGATAAGGCAATCCGGATATTTTTCATTTGACCGGGCGTGACTTCAGCATTGAATATGATTAAATCAGGTTCAAGTTCGTCTGCTAACGCAACGAGTTCCTCAACCTTTCCTTTTCCGATGAACGTACGGCGGTCAATCGCTTGTCGTTTTTGATCCAAACGACCGACGACGACACCATGCGCAGTCGTTACGAGTGCTTCGAGCTCCGCGACCGATTCTTCATAGACATGATCCGGGACACCGGGGAGCTGGCAACCAACGACGATGACGCGTTCTGACATAATATCATTCCTTTCACGAGTAAAGACGTACTGCGCCCCTTATCATACCACAGCCACCGGTTCGTCTGAACTTTTTTGGACAGGAAACATCCGTTCGGTTTATGATGGAAGAAACACCATTACGAAAGGGAGGAAAACGATGGCACGCGAACAGTCGTATACGCTTCCAGATTTCATTGAACGCTACCTATTTTATTTAACGACAAGCGGACGACAACTTTCGACCGTCCGGCGCTATCGGTACGATTTAATCGAAGTCCACCGCTATATGACGGATGTCGATCAACCACTTGAGACGATCGATGATTTCAAGGCGATTTCGATCGAGACGTGGAAGACGTTCATCAATGAGTACTTGATCGAAGAGAAACTCTACCAACAAGCGACGGTCGCCCGAATCGTCACCGTCATCAATCAAGTCAATTATCAAATTCGACAAACGAAGACGAAACTGATTGAATACGCACAACCGACGCACGAATTAACGGCAAAACACGTCGCTTCCTTTAAGGAATACGAGCAACTCGTCCGAACGAATCAATCCGATCGCGGCTTGACGGAACATCAATTGAAAGCCCGTCCGTATTTGATCGATCGAAACGAACTCATTCTCCGCCTGTTTTATCGCTACGGTTTACGCGTCCATCACATCATCGGCTTAAAGATGCACGATCTCAACTTCGCCCAGCAAGAGATGACCGTCCACGATCGACTCGGCAACCGCTACCTGCTCCATCTCGAGCGGGAAGATCAAGATATCATGTTGCGTTACTTGAAGACGATTCCGGAGCCAGTCCGCCCCCGTTATCACAGCACTGACCCCTTTTTCGTCGCCTTCGACTTCGCCCGGATGACATTCCGCTGGGTTTACAGTAAGAATGCACCGAAGCAATTGTCGATCGTCATGATCACGAAGATGATGCGTCAGCTGAATGAACGGTCGGACAACAAGCGGGTCTTGACACCGTCGATGTTACGCAACAGCTTCATCCTAAAAACGTATCAGGACGAGATGACGAAGGAAGAACGCCTGCAGAAGACGTGTCTTTATAAGGATGTCTCGCTTCGACGTTATGAAGAGGCGGTCGAGGAACTGACACCATTACTGTAATGACACATTTACGCTGAAAGTGAAGTAGCTGTCATTTTTCACTTCACTTGCGAAGCGTCATTCTTCTTTCGTTATTCGTCTCGAATTTTTAATACGACCCACACCTGAATGAAACCTAAAAAAAGACGACCCCCCGGTCGTCTTTTTCATTAGCGAGAAACTTCTTGCGTCTCTTCTTGCTCATATAACGTCACGTTGCGCGCTGGTGCGAACGTCGAGATCGCGTGTTTGTAGATTAATTGCTGTTTGCCTTCTGACTCCAAAATGACCGTGAAGTTATCAAATGACTTGATCAGCCCCCGTAATTGATACCCGCTGATTAAGAAAACCGTCGTTGGGACTGCATCTTTCCGTAATTGATTTAAAAAGACATCCTGAATGTTGTATGTCGCTTTCATGATTCCCCGTGCCCCCTCTTTTTATCTGTTTCTGTCTTCGGGCAACTCTTATTTAACCGCTTTCAGAAACTCTACAGTTCTATCATAGATAATTTTGAACGTTTCTTCAAATGAAAACTTTCCCATATCTACCCAAACGCCATCAAATTGATGACGGAACCAGGTCAATTGACGTTTGGCGAAGCGTCGTGTGTTCCGTTTTAGCATGTCAACAGCAGGATCGAGTGGTGCTCCGTCAAGAACAGGTAACATCTCTTTATAACCAATCGCTTGCAACGCCTTCGTCTGTCGATACCCGGCAGCGTCCAGACGCGCCACTTCCTCTAGAAGGCCACTGTCGACCATCATGTCTACCCGCTGATCAATCCGGTCATACAAACGATCCCGGTCTTTCATGTGTAAAACGAACAGCAAACTCTCGTAAAGTGCGGGTTGACTGCCAGTCGTTTGCGTCTGACCAGTCCGCGCGACCTCGATCGCCCGAACGACCCGCTGGATGTTATTCGGATGAATCGCTTCTGCGCGCACCGGATCGAGTTCTTTTAACTGATCATGTAGTGCAGTTGCTCCATGTGTCGCCGCATACGCTTCGAGTTCAGTCCGTAGGGCTGGATCTTCTGCCTGCTCAGTAAACTGGTAATCATATAAAATCGATCGGATGTAAAGACCTGTTCCGCCGACGATGATTGGTAACTTACCACGGCTTGCGATCTCATCAATCGTCGCTCGGGCAACCGTCTGAAAACGGGCTACACTCATCTCGTCGTCCGGTGTGACGAGATCTAGCAGATGATGCGGCACTCCTTCCATCTCTTCGGTCGTCACTTTTGCCGATCCGATGTCCATCCCTTGATAGACTTGAACCGAATCTCCGGATAAGACCTCTCCGTTTAGTCGTTTTGCGAGTTCAATGCCTGTCTTCGTTTTTCCGACTGCCGTCGGTCCGACGATGACGATAACTGGTTGTTTCTTCATTCTGCTTCACCCATTCTTTATCTTTTCATTTTTGATTCGAGTGTACCACAGCCACTTACTCGGATTAAAAAAATCCACAAAAAAACCGCTCTCCTTGGACGGTTCCACACTTACTTGTCTTATACGCGACGGATGAAATCGTCATAGATGGCACTAAAGATGCACCATCCACAAATGACGACGCCTGTCAGCATGATGCCCCAATCTGCCATGGTCGTTCCTCCTCTAGTCATCGTTATTCTCTCTTTTGACGGTTTGAATGGTTTGTAAACCCTTTCGAGCAGGTTTGACACCAATTCTTGGAATCAGTATGATAAAAGTACGATTGGTACGTAGCGCGGAGGCTGACCTGCATCGGCTTCCTATTAGAGGCACTGCCTCTCGATTCCATGTCTTGTGTTGGCACGAGGCGACATAGGAAGATTTCCTTCTTCCACAGAACAGGTCCGGCATCATGCCCGGGCCTGTTCTGTGTGCTAGTAGATTATTTCGAAAGGAGCTGGTTCTCGTGCGCATTCATATCATTGGTGGGTCTGGTACTGGAAAAAGTACACTAGGTGCATTCATCGGACAATCGGAACGGATTGCGTGGATCGATACCGACCATTATCTCTGGAAAGATATGAAGTTCACTGAAAAACGTGACGTCTCCGAGCGATTTTCCATGTATGAAGCAGATATACTGACTTACCGTGATTACGTCGTCTCCGGTTCCGTCTTCGCCTGGCACCCGGATGGTTTCACCAATCGGGACTTGCTCGTCTTCCTGTCGCTCGACGAATCGCTCCGGATGGAACGGCTCATCGCACGCGAAGCAGCACGTTATCCTGACTTTTCAGGATCAAATGAGTTCCTCGACTGGTGCCGGACGTATCATACAGCGACGGACCCGAAGATGATCGGCACGTTCGCGGAACACCAACTGCAAATGGAACGGTCGGTTTCCCCTGTTCTAAAATTAGACGCTTCCATACCGACACAGCTTCAGTATCAAAAAATAATGGAAACATACGACAAATTGCCTCATAAATCATGACAAACGGGTCCCCTCTTCAGGTGGACCCGTTTGTCTTAATACATATCTTTTTGCGTGAAGTTCCAGAAGGCAACGATTAGTGCCGCGGCCGTCCAACAACCGAGGACAGCAAGCGAAAACGGAAGTGTCATCCCTTCGATCGGTGGCGCTTGACCATCAAGGTAGTTAATCAGTCCAAAGTTGACGTTGACGAGATACTTCGAACTCGTCCAGCTCGAACCGAGCGTCGTCAGTAACGTACCGGAAATCAAAACTGCCATCATGATCCCGATGCCTGTCGCCGTATTCTTGACGAGAACGGAGACCATCAAGGCAATCGTCCCGACGACCGCCGTGACGATCCAGGCTAGACCGACCGCCATCAACAGATACTCCCACATCGGTAACGTATGCACGAATTCAGTCGAGAACGTTCCGCTCGGTGAAGCTTGGAATCCGGTCAAGATCGGTGCGGTCCAGCCGTCATAACCGAGGACTATTCCGGATATCGCATAACAGACGATGACGGTCAATGCCATCAGCATCGATGTATAAAGTAACACCGTCAACCATTTCGCCATGAGGATCTTCCAACGCCGGACCGGTCGCGACAGCAACGTCTTGATCGTTCCGTCATTTTGTTCCCCGCTGACGATGTCCGCCATGATGACGATGATGAACAGCGGTAAAATCAACGTCAATCCTTGCGAGAAGAAAATCCGGATGAACGTCGGGGCTCCCGGATAATTCGGATTGATGTCGTTATCGAGATAGTATTGGTTTTGTTTTAGGTCGAATTCAAGGAACTGACGGAACTCATCTTGAATACTGCTAGAAGCAAGACGGTTCTGTGTATCGACGATATCTTGTTGAAGTTCAACCCGCCAATCGAGTGTTCCTTGCTTTTTGATCTGTTCTTGAATGTCTCGATACTGTGCGTACGTAAACATTGAGACGAGGACGATGAGGATGATCGCAACGACAGCAAACCGACGTTTTGAAGCGATTTTCGTCACTTCATTTCGGACGAGACCGATCATGTTCGGATTACGCAATGTGATCTCCTCCCGTCAACGTGATGAACAGATCTTCAAGCGTCTGGACTTTCCGTTCGATCGTCCAAACTTCAACACCTGCTTCAAGCAACTGCTTGTTGAGTGCCGGCGTCTTACTAGCATCCATCAAGGTATGGACCGTATTCGCATCGACGACTTCGGATACTTGGACTAAATCAGAAGTCGATAAAATCTCGTTCGCCTTGAAGGCATCGTCGACACGCCAATCAACACCAGGAGCAAGCGACTCGACCAGCTCCTTGACCGTTCCGACTTGGACGATTTTACCGTAACTCATGATCGCGACACGATCGGCGAGCATCTCGATTTCAGCGAGAATATGACTCGAGACGAGGACCGACAGTCCCGTTTCCTCGACGAGCCGGCGGATGAATTGACGCAAATCCCGAATCCCCATCGGATCGAGACCATTCGTCGGTTCGTCGAGAATCAAGACGCTTGGTCGTCCGAGTAGTGCTTGGGCGATACCGAGACGCTGACGCATCCCGAGTGAGTATGTCCGGACTTGATCGTCGACCCGCGCCGTCAAATCGACGAGATCGATGACTTCCTGAATCCTTGCCTCGTCGACATTCGGTAACATCCGGGCGAAGACTTGTAAATTTTCACGACCTGTCAAATATTTATACAACTCCGGGTTCTCAACGATCGAACCAATCCGCTCCATCGCTTGGACGAACTGTTTGCGGACATCGAAGTCACAGACTGTGATTTTACCGGACGTCGGTTTGATCAGTCCGACGAGCATCCGGATCGTCGTCGTTTTCCCTGCCCCGTTCGGTCCAAGGAATCCGAAGACCTCACCCGGTTGAATTTCAAACGAGATATTATCGATGATCGTTTTTTTTCCGATCACCTTTGTTACACCTTCTAATTTAACTGTTGGTTTCACGTCTCTCACCTCTTATTGTCTATTCTAGCGGAATAATGAATCATTTGACTTGTCAGAACACTTCATTTCCGCACATTCTTTCTACATTTGCTACAATCAGGATAGAACCTAGAAGGAGGAACGTTCATGAAGCGATTACGCTGGTCCCTGTTTTTAACCGTTTCACTCTTACTGACCGCGCTGTTTGGTTACGGTTTCGTCAACGCCTATAGTGATGTCGTCAATCCACCGAAGCGTGCCGTCCTCACACCAACGAAGGAAGAACCTGTCAAAAAAGGCGGAACGTACGTCGCGCTTGGTGATTCCTTGACGCGTGGTGTCGGAGCATCTAACGGAAATAGTTATGCTGCTCTTGTCGGACGTGACCTTGTCAAAGCGAACACGGTCGAGCGTTTTCAGAATCTTGCCGTCAGTGGTGCCCGGACGGAAAATTTATTAAAACAACTCAAACAAAAAGAAGTCCTACGCTCAGTCAGTCAAGCGAAAGTCATCTCGGTGACGATCGGCGGAAATGACTTGTTCAATCGTGGCGAAGGTGTCACGAATTTCGATGCAAAGAAAACGGCCGCGACGATTACGACGGCTCAAGACAACTTAAGAAAGACGTTCCGGATTCTGCGCGAACAAAATCCGGATGCTGTCATCTTCTACGTCGGACTTTATAATCCTTTCCGGGCAACGGAAAACGGTGAGGCGTTCGATGCGATCGTGCAAGACTGGAATGCTAAATCCCGGACGCTCGGGATTGAATATGACGTCGAAATCATCGACACATTCAATCTCGTTCGCGACGTCAAACGTGATTTATCAAGCGATCAGTTCCATCCGAACGACTCTACCTATGAAGAGATCGCAAAAGCCGCATTACTTGCTGTCAATAAACGTTTCTAAAACAAAAAGCCGCCATTTCGGCGGCTTTTTGTTCCGATTCATTTCAGGCGTTTGGCCAAGGCGATCAGTCCCCATTGAAGCGGCAAACGTGTCCAGAGCAACCATGATGGAAGGCGCTTCCCATTGACCGGCTTCGGATTGACGGCCATATTGACGTTTGCCGGTAAGACCGCGTACAAAAAGGCCGGAAGCGTCTTACGAACGAGATGTACTCCTTTTCCTGTCAACAGCATGAGACCATAAGCGATCTCGATCACACCCGTTACTTGGACGAAAAAGCGCTTAAACGGAATGAACGACGGCATGATGCTGACAAACCCTTTCTCGTTGCGGAAATGACCAACTCCCGCAAACAATAATCCTGCTCCATAGACTAGACGTAATAGCATGATCATTCACTCTCTCTTTCCACTTTACGGATTCATTCGAAACAGCTTCAGTGTATCGAACTGATCCGACTATCTCAACTTTTAGAAATTGTCGTCGAATTATGGGGAATGATGAGTCATTTCGGAATGTCTCCCGTAATCAGGTGATAAGTCACTTCATTTGCTATGATGAAGTCAGAAATCATACAGGAAGGGATGACGACTTATGGCTGGAAAAACAAAAGGACTTTTACCTGGATTGACTGGAGGAATCATCGGTGCCGTTCTGACGGCAACGATCGCGTTTCCGATTTTACTCGATCAAGAGCAACAGGTCGCGGACACACCACTCTCAAACGGAATGCCAAAACAAGTCTCGACGACGTCGAATGATCCAGTGACGAATGCAGTCGCCACTGCTCAAAAATCCGTTGTAACGGTGACGAATTATCAAACCGGTAATGCGATGTCGCAAAAAGAAGCAGCTGCCGGCTCGGGATCTGGTGTCATTTATAAAAAAGAGAATGGAAAAGCATACATCATTACGAACCACCACGTCGTCGATGGCGCGTCAAAACTTGATGTCACACTTAACAACGGTAAAACACTTCAAGCCAAATTACTCGGTAGTGACGAAACGTATGACTTAGCCGTGTTAGAAGTCGACGCAAACGACGTTCCAGGCGTCATCACACTCGGGAAATCGGCTGACTTAAAAGCCGGACAGACTGTCCTTGCGATTGGTAATCCACTTGGTGAATTCCAAAATTCCGTTACCCGCGGAATCGTCAGTTCGAAAGACCGGACTGTACCGGTCGATACGAATAACGATGGACAAGACGACTTTAATACAACGGTCATCCAGACGGATGCCGCGATCAATCCTGGTAACTCAGGCGGTGCCTTGATCAATGAACAAGGACAACTCGTCGGTATCAACTCGATGAAAATTGCCGAGTCGGGTGTTGAAGGTGTCGGTTTCAGTATTCCAATCGATGATGCATTACCAATCCTTAAACAACTTGAGACGAACGGTAAAGTCGAACATCCGACACTCGGTGTTTCCTTACAAGATGTGGCGGCGTTCCCTGCTGGATATTTAAAAGATCAAGTTAACTTACCAGACAGTCAAAAAACAGGTGTCGTCGTCATGTCAGTCGAACCGAACAGTCCAGCTGCTGCGGCTAAACTGAAAACAGGTGACGTGATCACGAAAATCAACGACTCCGAGATTAAAGGATTCGTCGATATCAAAACGGCACTCATCAAATCAGACGGTCCACTCTCACTGACAATCATCCGTGACGGAAAAACGATGACGGTCGAGACGAAAACAACGACGACCGACCAGCTGTAAACTTCAGCCTGACGTTTCGTCCGCCTTCCTTTTCGGGTATTGTTTTAGAACAATATCGAATTGGGAGGCTTTTTCTATGTATGACTTAATCGGCATCGGCATTGGTCCGATGAATTTAGGGTTGAGCGCACTGGCTCATCCGACAGATTTAAAAACGTTATTTTTTGACGAAAGCGAACAATTCTCATGGCATCCCGGCATGATGATTCAGGATTCGATGATGCAGACAAGCTTCATCTCCGATCTCGTCACACTTGCTGATCCGACGAGCGCATTTTCTTACCTTAATTACTTACGATCGATCCAACGTCTCCACACGTTTTACTTCTATGAAAAACTTCTGATTTCAAGACAAGGTTACAATGATTACTTACGCTGGGTGGCGACACAGCTTAATGATTTACGATTTTCAACCCGCGTCGTCGATGTGCAAGATACCGGTGATAGTTTTGAGGTCCTCGTCGAAGATGTCACAACCGGGAAACGGGAAACGTTCGAAGCACGGAACGTCGTCATCGGTACTGGCTCAAAGCCCACGATTCCAGACACGTTTGACGAGCGTGTCATTCACAATACACAGTATGTCATGAACAAGGCAGAACTGTTGCAGCGCAAAAAAATCAGTATCGTCGGCTCCGGTCAAAGTGCCGCCGAGATCTTCCTTGATCTTTTGACGACACCTGCTCCAGAGCGTCCTGAACTCGAATGGATTGCGCGTTCGACACTGTTTGAGACACTCGAGACCGGTAAACTCGGAGAAGAAATTTTTTCACCGAGCTATGTGATGTATTTCAACCAACTCCCACTCAAAGTAAGACAAGAGTCGGTCAAGAAATTCGCCCGGTCTCAGAACGGCATCAGTCCAGAGACCCTGCAATCGATCTATGCCCACCTCTATGATTTGACGGAAGAAGAACAGCAACAAGTCGCGATTCGCGCAAATCTTGAAGTGAAAAAGATTACCTATGACGAACGGTTCACGATCGCGATGCAACATCAAGAGCTCGAAGATGAACGCTCGTCTAAAACAGATGCTGTCATCGCGGCAACCGGCTTTTCGCCATCCCTTCCAAGCTTCATTGATCGACTCGATATCGTGTTCGAAGCACCCAACGCTTGGAAAGTCGACGCAGACTATCAAATCGTGCGTTCCGTCGAGACGGCGCATCATCTTTACGCAACCGCTAATTTAGAGCTGTCACATGGTCCAGCAGCTGATAATCTCGGCATGTCTGTTTCGCGGAATCAGTTGATCTTGAACGCTGTCGCCGGTACGGAACTTTATCCGGTCGAACAACATGCGACGTTTACGACGTTTGATTAAGTCAGATGAGCATACAGTAAAACGGACGAGGTATGGTGCGCACCATACCTCGTCCGTTTTGTCTATTTCAATGCTTCACGTCACGGTTTTTTCGTTAGTTCTAGTGCAGCCAGTAACAATAACGTAGCTTGCACCCGTGTCACACCTGATTTAGCTAGTAACAGATGAAAGGCAATCAACCAGTTGACCTCGTCTGAAAATCGATTCCGTGCCCGCTCCCGGTCGACGATCCGGGTCACGTAAATCCAGTCGACACGTTCCATTGTAGGCAGTAACGCAAGAATCGGCATTAAACGATCCCAAATAATGATTTCTCTTCGCTCTAACAGTTCCCGCCAAGCAACGATTCGTTCTTGTTGCGCTGACGCATCCGGATGCGCTGCTAAGATCTGCGCCGTAATGACACGTTCACTCGTCCGTTCCATATATTGCGCAAGCCACTCTTCAAACGTATCAACGCGTTCTAAAAACGTATCTGGTAGTGGGTGCTGTTCAAGCAAGGTCGATGTCACGACGTATTGTTTCGCGGCATTTAGATGAGGTCGTGTCGCATGCAAGCGCTCCATGTAAGGGAACGCATCAATCACTTGTCGCCGGTTCAGCACTTCGTTGAGTGCAAAAAATGGGCGGACTCCTTTATCACGAATCAAGCGATGTTTAATCTTCTTTTCCGCGACGATGATTTCTTCGATGAGAACATCGGGATCCGTGCTATTCAATTGAACATGGGCGACAAGTAACGGTGTATAGCGGCTCCGAAGTGCTGAAAAACGCGACGTCTTATGTTTGATCGTCCGCATCAGCCGTTCGTAGACATTCTGTTCAAAAACGGTATCATGAATCGTGTAGGACAGCGCAAAAAAACGATGGAAATCATGTGACGATTCCTCCCGTAAGACGGGATAACTCTCATCATAGTTCTCACAGAATTGACCGTACATCCTTCCACCTCGCCTTCTTTTCTATAAATCGTTTTCCCTAAAATTGGTTTGTACAACCTTATTTTTAGACGAACAAAAAAAGGCGACAGAACATGTCCGTCGCCTCTCATTCTTTCAATTTGATTCAAACTCGTTGTCTCTCTAACAGACGGGAGAAGTAACCACCTTGATCCATTAGTTCATCATGCGAGCCTTCTTCGACGATGCCGTCCTTCGTGACGACGAAAATCTTATCGGCATTTCGAATCGTTGCTAAACGGTGGGCGATAACGAGCGTCGTCCGGTTCTCAGACAGCTCGGCAAGCGATTCTTGAATCAGTGCTTCCGTTTCTGTATCAAGGGCAGACGTCGCTTCATCAAGAATCAGAATCGGCGGGTTCTTCAGGAACATCCGCGCGATGGCGAGTCGTTGCTTTTGTCCACCCGACAATTTGAGTCCCCGTTCGCCGATTTGTGTCGCATACCCATCAGGTAGATCCGCGATCATCGGACCGAGATGGGCACGTTCTGCCGCTTGCACGATGTCTTCGTGCGTCGCATTCAAATCACCGTAGGCGATGTTTTCAGCGATCGTCCCTGAGAACAAAAAGACATCTTGCTGGACGATCCCGATTTGTTGTCGCAGAGACTCCTTCGTCATCTGCCGAATATCGATTCCGTCAATCGTGATTGCGCCATCTAGAACATCGTAAAAACGTGGAATCAACGAACAGATCGTCGTCTTCCCTGCCCCGGACGTTCCGACGAATGCGACCGTCTGACCAGGTTCGACCGTCAGATTGATGTGTTCTAAGATTAGACGATCCGCTTCATATCCGAATGCGACATCCTTGAACGTGATGCCACCGTTCAAGCGATCAACAACGAGCGCATCTGGCGCATCAGGTAAAGATGCATCTTCATCAATCATCGAAAGGAACCGCTTAAAGCCAGCCATCCCTTTCGGATACATCTCAAGCAATGCCGTAATCTTATCGATTGGCTTCAATAAGATATTCATGTAGAGAATGAAGCCGACGAGTTCTCCTGCCGTTAAGGCTTCGCGATGTGTCAAGTACGCACCGACGACTAAGACGGCAAGTGTCATCAAACGAGTCGTCAAGTAGATGCCGGACAGGCTCTTACTCATGACCTTGTAGGCATTGATCTTCGACTGACGGAACGTCGCGTTGTCTTTTTCAAAACGCTCGATTTCGTAAGCTTCGTTCGTGAACGACTGGACGACACGGACACCGGAAACACTGTCCTCGACGCGTGAATTGACTTCCGCGATATTACCGTACATCCGGTCCCATGATTTATTCATCCGGACGTTCGCATAGCTGATCAGCCAGATCAGGAATGGTACGGCGATGATCGTCACGAGGGCAAGCGGCACATTGATCGTCAACATGATCGAGAATGCACCAAGCAAGGTCATGACGGCAATGAACGCATCTTCCGGACCATGATGGGCTAGTTCCCCGATATCAAACAAATCATTCGTGATCCGGCTCATGATATGACCCGTCTTCGTATTGTCAAAGAAACGAAACGACTGTTTCTGGACATGACTAAACAACTGACGACGCATATCGGTCTCGATGTTAATCCCGAGCTTATGTCCGAAATAGTTGACGACGAATTGCATCAGCGTACTGATGACGTAGAGCGCTAATAATCCGACGCTGACGAGGATGATTCAGTTCATCTCACCGTTTGGCAACAAGGAGTCGATGAACCACTGGACTGCGAGTGGAAAAGCAAGTTCTAATACCCCGACGAATAAGGCAGATATGAAATCGAGCCAGAATAAACGTTTATGTGGGATATAATATTGATAAAAACGGTGTAACATGTGTAGCCTCCTTCCGAGTACTTCTAGTGTACTTGAACTTTTTTGAAAATACTCCTTCTACCTGTTCATTTTTTGAAAAACGGTATTACAGTTTTCCAGACAAAAATTATATTTTTAATTCAGGGGAATCAGCACTTTTTATGACAAAATGGTAACAACGATTTTTACCTATCTCTTGGAAGGAGCTATGTCACGTGAAAAAGACCGTTCTCGCCCTCACGACGCTCGCTTTGGTCGGTACCACAATTCCGGTTTCAGCCGCGTCAACGACACTGACTTTGACGGATAACGTCAACATTCGCACGGCTGCCTCGACTTCCGCGAAGGTCATCACGACGCTAAAAAAAGGTACGAAGCTGACAGCTGTCAAGAAAGTCAACAGCTGGTATGAAATCCGCTATCAGTCGAAACCAGCTTTCATTACTTCAGCATACGTCAAAGCAACGACGGAAAAGGCTCCGACAACTACGACCTACATAACGAACACCGATGCCGTCAACGTCCGGCAAAAAGCAACGACGAGTTCGAAATCACTCGGAAAACTGGCAAAGAATACTGTCTTGACTGTTCAGAAACAATCAGGTGATTGGTACCAAATCACATATAAGAAACAAACGGCCTATGTCCATGCGACGTTAGTCAGCAAAAAGACGTCGAACGTCACGACAGATTCAAAACCACCCGCAACGACTCCCGTCAAAAAAGTCGTTAAAGCGGTTGATCGATCAAAAGTCTACACGGTTAATGCGAAGGAAGGCTTGAACGCACGGACTGCTGCAGCGACGAACGCAAAAATCTACAAGACATTACCGCATCAGACGGTTCTTGATGTCACAGGCGCCGTTGATTCATGGTACCAAGTCAAGCTTGACGGAAAAGAAGCATATGTCGCTTCGACCTATGTCAAAGCTTCAACAAAAGCATCACCACCAACAACGCCGACGACGCCTGGAGTCTCTTTGACACCAGTTGATGCCTCGAAGACGTATCGCGTCAACGCCCCAACCGGTCTGAATGTCCGTACGTTGCCTTCGACGTCGTCTAAAGTTTTCACACAAGTCGGACACGGTTCGACAGTCAATGTCACGGGTGAAACGACAGGTAAAGATAGCGGCTGGTACCAGATCAAGATCGGAACGGGTCTCTACTACGTCGCGAAGAGTTACATCACGACGGGATCCGTCACGACGACGCCTCCGGTCACTCCGACGACACCACCTGTGACGACCGTTCCCGGTTCGACATTGATGGAACGTGCGATTTCGATTGGGCAACAATATCTCGGAACACCATACGTTTGGGGATCTAGTAATCCAGTCAACGGTGGCTTCGACTGCTCTGGCTTCATCAACTACACGTTGAATGCCGCTGGCTATTCTGTCGGACGGACGAACGTCAACGGTTACTGGAATGATGACCGGTATCTTGGGGCGAAGCTCTCGAAACTGCGTCAACCGGCACGCGGCGATATCATCTTCTTCGAAAACACGTATGCCGCTGGTCCGACGCATATCGGCATCATGTTGAACAACGATCAGTTCATCCATGCGAACACACCATCACTCGGCATCAGTCGTCTTTCAGAACGGTACTGGACACAAAAACTGTTAGGCTTTAAATCACTTTAAGACATTTTTCATCCATCCCTTGGGGTGGATGTTTTTTTGTCTTACCGCTTCTCTTTTGGATATACTGGATATGGAAAGGATGTGTCCGCATGTCTTACAAAACACTTTATGTCCGACTTCTCTTTCCTGCCTTATTGATTTTTGGTGGCTCGATGCTCTTGCATTATATCCAGACGGGAGACGTCTATATCGATCACTTTATCGTTTCCGTCGCCGCATGCGTCTTATTGATTTTCAGAAGAACGACATCTTCACACGAACAGGCATGAAGCGCACTCGCTTCATGCCTGTTTTTTCGTCATTGAACATTAACGAACGCTTGTATCTCTCGCTCAAGATCGCCTTTGAGGCGTTCACTTTGAAGGTTATCCTTCAATCGCAAGACATCCTCCAGCCGTTCCTGACCAATCCCTCGTTGCATCGCTAGTACAAGCGTCTGTAACATCATCGCTTGGTCGAATCCACTTGCGGCAAGCCACGCATCTTGCATCTCCCATATCTTATCGACGCTCTGCTGCAGCGTCTGATTCGGTAATTCGATGCCGTTGACAAGGAGATGGACTTCGAGTTGTCCGATGTAATGTTTCGCATCATCGATCGCCACAGTGACGAGTCTTTCCCACACCATTTGCATGCCGTTCGTATCGTTTTCAAAAATCGCGATGAGTCCTTTCGTCAAATCGACTTCGATCCGTCCGACGGCAGTCGTTTCACTAAAGGCAAAAAACTGCTCCAATCGATCAAACTCTTGCCGTGATTGTTCGATTTCTCCTTCCAGATACAAAAACAGTCCAAGAAAACGTTGAAACGAAATGACATGATAATAGACATCCTTCTCCCGCATGTACTGAACCCCTTCACGCAATAAGGCAATCGCTTCTGCGTAATGATCATCAAACAAACTCGCCCGTAGCGCACGAAGGATTTGGAAATTTAAATAGGTTTTCGGCGCCAGCGGAATCTCGCGTGGTACATCCATTGCTTCGATCAGCTCGTACGCTTCCTTCGTCCGTTTGAGATTGAATAAAAAATAGACTGTCGAGATCTGAACGAGCAACTGCTCATCTTGACGACCGAGCAGTTGAAAAATTCGCTCTGCTTTCTCGTAATATGTCAAACCAAGCTCCGGGTCAGACGCTCGGAGGGCATCGCCGTATTTATGGTAGACCTGCCCTTGCCAATAGGAAGTCGTTTCCGGAACCAAGTAAGGTTCTAGAAGTTCCTGAATTTTTTCGTCTGAAAAATATGGGGTATGCCGTGAACGGATTGTTTCGATGAGTTCCCGCATCTGAACATCTCGCGGATCGAGCATTAATTCTTCGACTGTCACCTGTAATCGCCTAGCAATCGCCTGTAATGCGGGTACAGACGGTGTCGCCTTCCCATTCTCAACCATACTGAGCATCGACTTCGTGATGATACCGGTCGCAACATCCGTTTGCGTCATTTTTTTCTGTTTTCGGATCTGTTTGATACGTTCCCCTAACACACTGGTCACTCCTTTTATCATAAAAGTTAAATTATATTGAACTTTATCTTTACATTTTTCTTCCACTCCTTTATTCTACACTAAAGTTCAATAAAATTTAACTCTAAAGGAGTGAACATGATGTCATTTAATTTAAAGCGTGTCTTATTCGGAAAGTTTTGTTCGTTATTTGCGGCTAGTCTATTCACGTTCGTCGCCGGACTGACCGTCTTACGGGAAACATCGTCTGGTTTTCAGTTTGCTCTCGTCCTGCTTGCAGGATCAGTGCCACGGATTTTGCTCTCACCGATTGCTGGTGTCCTTGCTGATCGCTGGAATCGGAAACGCATCATCGTCACGACCGAGAGTCTAAGTGCACTCGTCTTATTTGGACTCTTGCTCTATTCGCTACAAGCTCCGTTACATACTATTCATTACATCGTCGCGAGTGTGCTCTTGACGAGCCTGTCGACGTTCCTGTCCGTCACCTTATCAAGCTCGTTACCGCGACTCGTAGCAGAAGAGGAGTTACAACGCGGGAACGCGCTTTTCTCGACGATTCAATCGACCTCAACGATCACTACACCACTCGTTGCGGGATTACTTATCGCCACAGTCTCCATCACGCAATTCTTGATCTTACCGTTTCTCCTGTTTGCTTCTGCCGCCTGGTGGAATAGCCGTCTCCGCTTTCTTGCAGTGGATACCTCTCCTCTGGCTACTACTAATACTCCGTCTTTCGTCTCGGAGTTTAAAGAAGGCTACCGCTATCTGTTCCGTCAACCGGTATTGACGACACTCGTCCTGATGGCGATCGTCCTGAACTTCTTTTTTGTCGCTTTCGAAATCTTGTTACCAATCGTTTTGCTCGATCGACTGCAATTCACGCCATTTCGGTTTGGATTAGTCGAGTCCGCACTGGGTGCTGGTCTTCTTGTCGCTTCGTTGCTTCTTGCCTTACCTCGCTTTACCGTGAAACGTCCGTTACGGACGATATTCGAGTCGCTCTTTTTAATCGCCTCTTGTTATGCGCTTCCTGCACTTGCCCTACTCGGCTATGTTCCATCTGCTCTACTATTACCTTTTTTCATGATTCTATTGTTCATCGACGGCATGCTCGTCTTACGGATGAACATCCCACTACAGCTCATCGTTCAAAAACAGACCGATCCAGCTTACCTCGGACGTGTCATCGGTGTCCTGGAATCGGTCGCCATGGCGATGATGCCGATTGGTACCCTATTATTTGGTTTACTGAGTGATCATGTGTCTATCATCGTGCTACTTGCAGTCGGTACAGTCGGCTTGTTCGGTGCAGCGTTATTCGGATTCTTCCGATTGCGTAAAGACATCGTATCCGAACGCATTCCAGTAGTAGACGCAAAAAACACGTCCTCCCTCACTTCGTGAGAAAGGACGTGCGTATAAATCAGACTGTCGCTTTGACAGCGTCCATGATTAATTTTAATGATTGTTGTTTTGCTTGTTTGTCTGCGATCATCGAAGCAATCATCACTTCGTCCGTTCCATATGAATCGGCAAGCTCTTGTAATTGTTTCGCAACGGATTCCGGGTTACCGACGATCATCCGTTTCCGATTTTCAGCAATCCGGAACTGATCTTGGAACGTATACGGATACGCTGCTGCTTCTTCCGGTGTCGGCGTTCCTGTTGACGAGACCCCTTTTTCGAGTAAGAGCAGAGATAAATCAAGGCTTGACGCCAAACGTTCTGCTTCTTCCGTCGTTTCGGCACATGTCACGAAGATCGAAACGAGTGTTTGTGGTGTCTCATTAAACGACGTCGCCATGAAATTATGACGATAGTAATCCATTACTTCCTGACCACCCTGTCCATTGATGAAGTGAGCAAAGGCAAATCCGAATCCGCGTTGTGCGGCGTTCAAGGCACTACCACCACTTGATCCGAGCAACCAGCCTTCTGGTGTCGTATCGACTTCTGGTGTTGCGACGAGTCCCGCGAACCGATGTCCGGCAGGTGCCCCGTCTTTCAAGTAATCAACGAGATCATCAAGTTGCTCACCATAATCAGCTCCACCAAACCGTGGCGACGAACCTTCTTGTAACGCACGCGTCGCAAGCGGCATACCGCCCGGTGCCCGACCGAGACCGAGATCAATCCGGTTCGGAGCAAGTCCTTCGAGGACACGGAAGTTCTCCGCAACTTTGTAGGCACTGTAATGTGGCAACATAACACCGCCTGAACCAAGGCGAATCTGTTTTGTCACGGCTGCCATATACGCGATCAAGACTTCCGGACTCGAACCGGCTAGTGTTTTTGCAAAGTGGTGCTCGGATACCCACAGGCGATGATAACCGAGTTCGTCCGCGATTTTCGCGAGCTCGACCGTTTCGTGTAAGGCATCAGATGGGGATTGTCCTTTAGAGACCGGGGATTGGTCTAAAATACTAAGTTTCATATATGTCTCTCCTTTTTCTTTCGAATGCGTACTTACACTGTACGCCTCCACGTTGTACCGTGCAACGAAACTGCTTCTTTCTGTCATGGGGACGTTTTTATTTTAAAATTCAGGGAACAATCCTTACGTGAGCATAAAAATCTAACGAATGAGGTGGAGCTACATGTCAACCCATACTACGAATCAAGAAGCAGTCGAAACGGTCAAGAAACTGATCGATAAAATCGAGACAGCGATGCTGACGACGATTTCAGCAGAAGGACTC